>JAOACU010000115.1 GCA_026417715.1 Anaerolineae bacterium
GTCCTCACGTGACCGCTGGCGTGGGTGGATTCATTGACATCACGGCGAACGCGCGCTGTTTGGTCTTTAGCGGCTACTTTACCGCTGGTGCTACGCTGGCAATCGAAGATGGCAAACTACGCATCGTGCAAGAAGGCAAGGCGCGCAAATTCACGCGCCAAGTCGAACACGTCACGTTCAGCGGTCGCCGCGCGCGCGAACGCGCACAAGATGTGTTGTTCATCACCGAACGTTGTGTGATGCGACTAGAGCGCGATGGGCTGACGATAATCGAAGTGGCGCCGGGCGTGGACATTGCGCGCGATATTCTCGCGCAAGCCGACTGTGCCCTGCGCATCAGTCCGAATGTGCAAACAATGGACGCGCGCCTGTTCCTGTCCTGAACCGATGGAGTTGATGCTCGACGGATGACGGAAGACGGAAGACCGATGACCGACGACGGAAAATCGGCCGTCCGTCTTCGGTCAGTATGGGAAGAAATGATCGTCTTTGAAATTCACGATACGATTGCAACGATTACGTTGAATCGTCCAGAAAAGTTGAACGCGCTGTCGCTCGCGATGCTCGAACAAATCGAAGCGGCGGTTGCGGAACTGGAGAACAATCGCAATGTGCGCGTCGTCATTGTTACGGGTGCGGGCGAGCGCGCGTTTTGTGTCGGCGCGGACATCAACGCGTGGGGACAACTCATCGCCGATGATCCATTGGCAATGTGGCGTGTGTGGGATCGCGCGGGGCATCGCGTCTTGGAACGACTTGCGCGCTTGCACCTGCCAACGCTTGCCGCGATCAACGGTCTGGCGTTGGGTGGCGGTTTGGAACTCGCGCTGGCGTGTGATTTGCGCATCGCCGCCGAGCACGCGGAATTTGCAATGCCCGAAGTGAAAATCGGCACGCAACCGGGTTGGCTCGGTTCGCAACGTTTGCCCGCGCTGATTGGTGTCGCGCGCGCCAAGCAGATGATTTTCACCGGCGCGCGCATCTCAGCGCGCCTCGCGGAGCAGTGGGGTTTGGTGAACGAGGTGGTGCCGCGCGAGCAACTCATCGCGCGCACACATGCGCTCGCAAACGACATCGCGGCAAACGCGCCGCTGGCAGTGCAATTCGCCAAGACGATTGTGGACGCGGGCGCAGGACACGGCAGGGAACTTGCGCTGGAAGGGCTTGCCGCCGCGCTTGCGGCAACGACGCGCGATGGCAAGGAAGGTCCCGCCGCGTTCCGCGAAAAACGCGCACCCAAGTTCGAGGGACGATGAGAGGATGAACGATTTCCCAGTTCACATTGGCGACGAGGTGACATTTTCCAAAACCGTCTCCGAAAGTGATGTGTATCTCTTCGCTGGCATCACCGGCGATCTCTCACCGAATCATGTCAACGAAGAAGCGATGCGCAAATCCAAGTACGGACGACGCATCGTGCATGGCGCGCTTCTTGTCGGTTATATGTCGAACTGTTCCACTGCATTGTGTGCGCGCGTGAACACACCGAACGAAACGCCGGTGTCGTTAGGATACGACCGCGTGCGGTTCATCGCGCCGGTGTTCATCGGCGATACGATTACGGTGACATACCGCGTGACGGAGATTGACGCGCTCAAACGCGAATCGCGCGCCCAAGTGCGTGTGACCGCACGCGGCGAATTGTGCGCAATCGCCACACACATCTTGCGTTGGGTGCCGAACGAATGACGGATGACGAATGACGAAAGACGGATGACGGAGGACGAAGAACATCGGTCGTCGGTCATTGGTCATCCGTCGTTGGTCGTCCGTCATCGGTCGGCAAGGAGGAAACGATGCAAGTCTTTGACCTCGCATCACTCGATTGGCAACCCGTGCGCCCTGACGTGGCGCGCGGTGTGGTAGGCAAAACGTTGCGCGACGGCAAGGTCAAGGTCGTGCTAACACGCGTCGAGCCGCGCGGCAAGTTTGAATTGCATCGCGACAGTTACGCGCATCTGTTTTACTTTTTGAGTGGCGAAGGGCGGTTGGTGATCGAGGGACAAACATTTGCCGCGCGCGCGGGCGTCGTTGTGCACATTGATGCGGGACAAGAGCACGCGTACGAAAATATCGGCAATGACGATTTGGTGTTGTTCTCGTTAAATTTGCCAACGGAGTGAACGATGTCAGAACAAGCTTGGGTCAACGAATTCCCTGCCGCCATCACAGTTTGCGATGAGAACGGCATTATCGTCGCGATGAATGAACGCGCTGTGCAAACGTTTGCCGAAGAGGGTGGCCGCGCGCTCATCGGCAAGAGTGTACTCGATTGTCATCCCGAACCGGCGCGCACCAAACTCGCGCACTTGTTGCAGAATCAGCAAAAGAATGTGTACACGATTGAAAAGAACGGTGTCAAGAAATTGATCTATCAATCACCTTGGTATCGCGACGGAAAATTTGCGGGCTTGGTGGAACTCTCGCTCGAAATTCCGTTCGAGATGCCGCATTTTGTTCGTGGGACGAAGGATGGATGACGGAGGACGAAAGACGGAGGATTTGAGATTTGAGATTGGAGATTTGAGATTGGAGATTGGAGATTTTGGGTTCTGTCACACCGTAGTTGGCAATCTGCAATCTGCAATCTAAAATCTGCAATCGAAAATCAGTTGGCGGTCACTTGGAATGAAATTGCAGCGTTGGGCACTAGTCAATGGCCGCGTCGTCCTGCCCGATGCGGTTACACAAGACAAAGCCGTTGTCGTCGAGGGCGAAAAAATTCTTGCGGTGGTGGATGAACGCGCACTCGATCCACACGTCGAGAAAATTGATGTAGGTGGACGTTTTATCACGCCAGGCTTGATTGACATTCACACACACGGCGCGCTAGGGCACACGTTCAACGAGCCGACTGCCGACGCGTTCGAGACGATTTGCGTGGAGAACGCGCGGCGCGGTGTCACTGCGCTGGTCGCAACGCTTGCCACCGCACCGCTTCCCGATTTGGTGGCGTGTTTGAATTTCGCGCGCGAGTGGATGCGCGCGCCGCGCGCGGGTGCGCGCGTGCTGGGCGTGTACCTCGAAAGTCCGTACATCAACCCCGCGCAAAAAGGCGCGCTCGATCCCGCTAACTTGCGCATGCCTGATGATGGCTCGGCAGATGTGTTGCTGGAACACAGCGACGTGATTAAAATTTTCGCGCTTGCGCCCGAACTTTCTGGCGCGCTTGCGCTCGTCGAAAAACTCGCGCGGCGCGGCATTGTGCCGGCGGTGGGACACAGTTCGGCGTACGATGAACACGTGTTCGCGGCGATGCGCGTCGGCTTGCGCCACGTCACGCACATCTGGAGCGCGATGTCAATGACGATTCGCGAAGGACCTTGGCGCAAACCTGGCATTGTCGAAACCGCGCTCTTGGACGACCACTTGACGGTTGAGATGATTTGTGATAACAAGCACTTGCCACCGACGCTGATGAAACTTGCCTACAAGTGCATCGGTGCGAATCGGCTGTGCGTCATCTCTGATGCGACAAGTGGTGCGGGCTTGCCCGAAGGTGCGCGATTCAAAATGGGCGCGATGGAGTACGAGGTGCACGATGGCGTCGGGATGATGCTGGATCGTTCTGCATTTGCAGGAAGCACCACGTTGCTCAACGCGATGATTCCGATTTTGACGAACATCGTCGGTGTGCCACTTGCCGAAACGATTCGGATGATGACGTTGACGCCGGCGCGCGTACTCGGCATTGATGCGCGCGTCGGTAGCATTGCACCGGGCAAGGACGCTGATCTCGCCATCTTTGACGACGATTGGCGCGCGTGGCGTGTGATGATCGGGGGCAAATGGGTGGCGAATGACGAATGACCAATGCTAATTTTCGATTGCCGATTTTAGATTGCAGATTGCAAATTAGACGTTATGCGGAATAGGGATTTCCATCCACGAAGGACACGAAGGTCACGAAAAAATCTTGGTGTTTCTTCGTGTCCTTCGTGGAGAAAATCGAAAATCGCCAATCGCCAATCGAAAATCGAAAATCTTTCGTCCTCCGTCTTCCGTCAAATCTCATAGGAGCGTTTCGATGACGAGACCAATTTACGAAACCCAAGTGGATCAACTTCGCGTGAGTGTGTTTGCCTCGAACGAGGAGATGGGGCAAGCGGCGGCGGCGGAAGCCGCAGAAATCATTCGGCGCGCAGCGCGCGAACGCGGCGAAGCCCCCCTCATCCTCGCGACCGGCAATTCGCAACTCACATTTTTGACCGCGCTGCGTCAAGACAAGACTGTGCCTTGGGCGCGCGTCAATGTGTTCCATATGGACGAGTACATCGGGATTGACCCGAATCATCCAGCAAGTTTCCCGAATTTTTTGCGTCAGCATTTTTTGCGCTATGTCAACGTCAAAGCGTTTTATCCTGTGAGCGGGCAAGTGGGGAACATTGAAGAGACGTGCGCCGAGTATGCGCGCTGGTTGCGCGAACACCCCGCCGATTTGTGCGCGTGCGGCTATGGTGAGAATGGACACTTGGCGTTCAACGATCCACCCTTTGCCGATTTTCACGATCCCGTGTGGGTCAAGGTCGTGCGCTTGGACGAAATGTCGCGACGTCAGCAAGTCGGCGAAGGGCATTTCAAAAGTTTGAGTCAAGTGCCGACGCACGCCATCACGCTGACGATTCCCGCGCTCCTTGCCGCCAAGCGTGTGTTATGCATCGTTCCCGAAGCGCGCAAAGCCGAGGCGGTGTATCGCGCGCTACGCTTGCCGATTAGCGACGAATGCCCCGGTTCGATTCTGCGGCAAACACCTCACGCGCACTTGTTCTTGGATCGTGATTCGGCAGGAAGTACATTCGGTATAAATGTGTAGGACAAGTTTCAGACTTGTCCTATGTTTCAACAAAGCGAGTCGCGAGAAACAATCCCGCGATTCATTAGGAGGAAAAAGTGAATCCAATTTCAGCGCAAGTCGTCGAACAAACCTGGCAACGCCTCGCGGGATTGTCCGCGCGCGAAGGCAGGGAGTTGGGAGAAAAATTTGTCACCGAGCAACCGATCGTGACCGCGTACTTGATGGGCGTGGATCACGATTTGTTCAACGAAGATGAACGTGAGTTGCTGTTCTATCTCGGTGCAGTCGTTTGGCAAATTATGTCGCAAGGCGACAAGCCCTTGCCGCGCGTCACCGAGCAGATGATCGAGGAAGCCGAACGCGCTAACGTCGCGGTCATTGAATCACTTCAAGACGCTCCTGACGAAGTGGCTTATGCAACCATCGGACGCTTGGTGCAAGAGTATCCTCAACCCGAAGTGCTCAGGTACGTCATCAGCGCATTATCCGAATCTACGCAAGATGAAGGCATTCGCCAAGACCTCTTGGGTGTGATGATGATAGATTTGAAGACGGTGATTGATTGTTTCAATAGAGATTAGAGATTAGTGATTAGAGATTGGTAATCTCCAATCTCCAATCTCTAATCTCCAATCACCAATCTCGATTATGAACTCACGCGAACGTTTACTCACCACACTCAACCACCAAGAACCCGATCGTATTCCGTTCGATTTGGGTTCGACACAAGTCACTGGCATTCACGTCGTCGCGTATCAGCGATTACGCGATTACCTGGGTTTGCCGCGTGTTACGCCAACGTTGTGCGATGTGATTCAACAACTTGCCTTGCCCGATGACGACATCATCGAAAAACTTGGTGTGGATGTGCGCGGCTTGTTCCCGCTCAACAGTCACAACTGGAACATCGTCAATCGCGATGTGGGCGATTATTGGGAGTATGTGGACGAGTGGGGCATCACGCATCACCGTCCCAAGCCCGATGGCTTGTACTACTCGATTGTGCGTTCGCCGTTGGCAGACCCCGCGCTCACCATCAGCGATGTGCGCGCGTATCGCTTTCCCAACACCGGCGATCCCGCGCGCATCGAAGGGTTGCGCGAACTGGCGGAACAATATCGCGCGCAAGGACGCGCGGTGATGATCAAGGGTGTGCTTGCTGGCATCTTCGAGATGGCACAGCGCGTACGCGGGATGGAAAATCTCTTGATGGATATGGCATCGAACGAAGCCCTCGCTGGCGCGCTCTTCGACAAGATGTTGGAACTCAAACTCGCGTTCTGGGAGATGGCATTACCGCGTCTGCGCGATGTGATTGATGTGATTTCCGAAGCCGATGACTACGGGACGCAGACATCGCAACTCATTTCGCCGCGAATGTTTCGTCAGCAAATCAAGCCGCGTCTGGCGACGCTGTTCGCGCGCATCAAGCAACTGGCTCCCAACGCGAAACTCTTTTTCCACTCGTGCGGCAACGTGCGCCCACTCTTGCCCGATTTCATCGAAATCGGCGTGGACATTCTCAACCCGATTCACATCACGGCAACAGGGATGGAGCCGCGCGCACTCAAGCGCGATTTCGGCGACGCAATTGTGTTTTGGGGTGGCGGCGTGGATACGCAAGATGTGTTGCCACACGGTACACCACAACAAGTGAAAGACAATGTGCGTCGCAATCTCGACGCGCTCGCGCCCGGCGGTGGTTATGTGTTTTGCGCTGTGCACAACATCCAAGCCGACGTGCCACCGCAAAACATCGTGGCGATGTGTGAGGCGGTGGGGGAGTGGTAAGCAGGAGGCAGTAGGCAGGAGGTGGGAGGCAGGAGGAGTATGAAAAGGAATCTCAAGCCACAAATGTTGGGACGATACATCGTTACTGATCCAAAAATCTGTCACGGCAAGCCGATTTTTCGTGGCACGCGTATTTTTGTCTCTGACGTGCTTGAAATGGTTGCTGCAGGGATGGCATGGGAAACGATTATCGAACAATGGCATAACAGTATTACCAAAGAAGCCATCGCTGAAGCGGTGAAACTATCTAGCGAAGCCTTCTGGTAAGTGTCTTGGATTATGCTCCTTCTCGATACTCGCCTGACCGATCTTGTGCGTGGCTATGATCGAATTGCGCAAGCCGATGTGCGTCTGCAGACCGAGTGGCGCGAAAATTTGTTGCGCAAGTACGCGCAAGGTCGCGATCGGCATACCTCCGCGTTGCGTCAGTACCTCGAAAAAGTCGGCGCGCTGAAACCGCAACTTTCGGTGATGGCGTACATTCCGCTGGCGATGCTGTTGGGCGGCGCGCTCCTCGTGATGTTGGGTGTGGGTTTGGATGCGCGTCTGGGCACCGGCTTTATCCTCAGTCTGGCAGGTTTGGCGTTGATTGCCGCTGGCGCGCTCGGCATTGGCTTGCCTATCGCGCTGTGGTTGTGGCAAGTCAAATTGGCAAAGCCCACGCCACCCGAACACCCCTTGCACCACGATTTGTTACCGCGCCTGATGCCTCAATGGCGCGCCAAACTGCACGGTACGCTCCCCATGCCGATCTCGCAACATCGCGACGCGAGCACGCGCGCGTTCGTCGAGCATTTGATTGACGTGCCGCTCGATTCAATGTACGTGCTTGCTCAACTCGAATTGGAGCGCGACGCGCGCGTAGATGTGGTTGTTTTGGGCATCAAAGGATTGTGGGTGTTTGTCGTCAAAGATTGGAGCGGCAAGGTGAGTTGGCGCGCAGGGCAATGGCGATACGAGCGCTTTGACGCGCGGCGCAATGCGTGGACGCACGTGGACGTATCGCCGCCTGAGGTCGAGTATCAAGCGATGGCACAGCGCGTTTCTAAAACTTTCGCGCAACGCGCGCCCGATGTGCTCCAACGTTTTCCGACACTTGCGCGCGTATCGGGAGGAATTGTCTTCACCGATGCAAACACCACATACGATATTCCGCCGACGTGTCCCGTGCGTTGGGGCACGATGCAGACGTGGAGCCAGGCGATGGTCACCGCGCCAGTGGTGAACGTGGACGAGCGCAGTATTTTTTGTCTGCTTGATGCATTGCTCGAACAACATCATCACATCACGCGCCCAGCGGACACATTTTCGATGAGCGCGTACGCGACCAAACTTGTTCGTCAAGTCGAAGCGCGTGTGACCGAATGGATGGAACGAAAATGATCGAACCGCGAACTTTTCTCCCTGTTGAAATTGTCTTCCACCCAAGTTGGTGGCATCGTCACTATGGCATCACTTTTGATGAATCGTTTTTCTTTGATCCCATCAAGCGCGTCGAGAGTGAACGCGTGATGCGCGCGGCATTGCACGCGCGTTTTGGCGATGTGGGCTTGGGCGAAGCGAATGCCGTGCCGCGTCCTGTCATTGGTCCTGTGCATCTTGCGGCGGGATTCTTGCCGTCGGCGGTGCTCGGTTGCGAAATTCGATACTATGCCGATGCGTCACCCGAAGTGATGCCGGCGAATCTCACCGATGCACAAGTGATGGCACTGGAGGTGCCCGACTTGGAAACAAATCCCGCGTTCCGCAAGTTGATGGCGTTGATGGATACCTTGGAAGCGCGATACGGTTTTGTGGAAGGTGATGTGAATTGGGAAGGTGTGCAGAACGTTGCGCTCAACTTGCGGGGACAGCAATTGTTCATTGACTATTATGAAAATCCCGCGCTTGCGCGTCGCTTGCTCGACGTGTGCGCGCGAACCATCGAAGCGATGGCGCAGTACATTCGCCGCCGAACCGGCACGACATCTGTCGCAGTGAATCGTATCGTCGGTGCGGTCGAACCGCGCCTCAGTTTGCATTCCAATTGTACCGTCGCGATGATTTCGGCGCGGATGTATCGCGAGTATCTACTGGTATACGATCAGCAACTGGCGCGCGCGTTGTATCCGTATGGTATTCATCATTGCGGCGCGGATATGCACAAGGTGCGCCACGAATACGCGCGCGTGGAGGGTGTGGAACTGTTCGATGTGGGTTGGGGCTCGGATGTGGCGGCGTGTCGCGCAGCATTTCCGAATTCAATTTTCAG
>JAOACU010000116.1 GCA_026417715.1 Anaerolineae bacterium
AACTTGGTGTGAACTTGTCACTTGGCGCGAGCAATGTGAGTTTTGGTTTGCCGAATCGCGTCGCGCTCAACGCGGCATACCTTGCGCTCGGCATCGCGCGCGGAATGACCGCCGCTATCACCGACCCGACCGTACCCGAACTTGCCACCACGATTCGCGCGTGCGATGTGTTGATGGGACGTGACGAGTATGCGATGCGGTGGATCAAGGCGTATCGCGCCGCGCAAAAGGCAAAGGGGTGATGCGTGATGCGTAATGCGTGATATGTAGTGCGTAATGCGTATTGCGTAAATCTTGAACCTGCAACCTGAAACCTTGAATCTCGAACTTTCACGATGCCAATTCTTACCATTACCTTCGCCGATGAGACGCGCACTGTCACTTGCGCGACGAATCAACTCATCGGTGAAGTTGTGCTGGCAAGTGGTTTGCCGTTGGAGCAACCGTGCGCGGGACGTGGTACGTGTGGCAAGTGCAAAGTGATTGCCGAAGGCGCGCTGACGCCGCACGACGAAATCGAACGCAAGTACTTGCTTGCGGCGGAACGCGCGGCGAATGTGCGCTTGGCGTGTCGTGCGCGCGTGCTGGGCAATGCGCGCGTTACGTTGTTGCCCATCGTCGTTTACTCGAACAAGATTTTCGCGCGCTCGGATGAGTTTCGCGCCAACGATGACCCACTCGGTTTGGCGATTGACTTGGGTTCGACGACGGTTGCCGCGTTTCTCGTCTCGCTCAAGTCGGGGACGATTTACGCTGGCGCGGGCGCGTTGAATCAACAAACGATTTTCGGCGCGGATGTGATTGCGCGACTGCACGCCGCGCGTGAACACGCCGATCAACTCTCTGCGCTCGCGCAATCTTCGATACGTCAAGCGATTGCCGCGCTCAAGTTGAGTCAACGCGTGTGGACGCGTATCGAGCGCGTGGTGATTGTGGGCAATACCGCGATGCATCATCTTTTGTTGCGTTATCCTGTGGATCGCATCGCGGTATTGCCGTTTCAACCCTACACGCGCGCAGCGATTCAGGACGCGCGCAATGTCTTTGGCGATTTGTTTCCGCTGCACGCGCGCGTGATGCTACCACCACTCATTGGTGGTTTTGTTGGCTCGGATACAACCGCGTGTCTCGCCGCGTTCGATTTCGATTGTGCGCGCGTACCGATGCTCGCGATAGACTTGGGAACGAACGGTGAGGTGATGGCAACGGATGGTAAGACGATTCTCGTCGCGTCCACTGCCGCAGGTCCCGCGTTCTAGGGTGTTAACATTTCATCGGGTACGCGCGCGGTGGATGGGGCGATCGTGGACGCGCGCATCGAGGACGGCAAGTTACGCGTGACGACGATTGGCAAACGTGCGCCCATCGGCATTGCGGGGTCGGGCTTGTTGGCGTTGGTGTACACGTTGCGCGGCGCAGGCGTGATTGACGCGAGTGGGCGATTTGTCAATCATCACGCCACGATTTCGATTGACCGAAGTGAATCTATCGCGCGTGTGATGATCAACGAACGTGTCGCGTTGACGCAGATGGATGTGCGCGAGTTGCAAAAAGCCAAAGCGGCGATCCGCGTGGCAGCGGATGTGTTGTTGGAGAAACTTGGGCTTGCGCCGCGTGATGTACGGCGTGTTATCCTCACGGGATCGTTCGGTAGCCAATTGCGCAAGGACGCGCTCATCAGTTTGGGGATGTTGCCTAACGTGGATCGCGCGCGCATCGAATTTGTGGCGAATGGTGCAGGTGTAGGCGCGGCGTTGTTCTTGCGCGATGAAGGTTTTGCGCGCGGTGAAGCGATTGCCGCGCGCGCTCAACACGTCGAATTGAATGCCGAAGCGGATTTCAACGCGCGGTTTGTGGATGCACTCAAATTGGGGTGAGAGGAGTTTGACGCGTCACTGTTCGATTTTACTGCTCCCTTGCGCCGCGCGGCACGGATACACCAACGGCGCGATGCCAAACCGCGCGCGATAGACACGCGTCACCTCTTCGATGAATTGTGGTACATCACGCTCGTTGACCAGATTGACTGTGCATCCACCGAATCCCGCGCCTGTCAAACGCGCGCCCCAGCATCCTACTTGCGCACGCGCAATTTCGACGAGCGCATCGAGTTCCGCGCAACTCACCTCGAAATCATCGCGCAAACTTGCGTGCGATTCGTTCATCAGTTTGCCGAACGCCGCGAGATCGTTTTGCTCGGCAGCCGTGATAGCCGCAAGAACGCGCGCGTTCTCTGTGATGACGTGGCGCGCGCGTTTGGCAAGTAAATGTGGCAGTTCGTTTGCGCGGCGTGTGAATTCGGCAATACTCACATCACGCAGCGCGACAACACCCAACGCGCGTGCCGCGCGCTCACATTCCGCGCGTCGTTGATTGTACGCCGAGTTCGCCAGATCACGTCGCTTGCGCGAATCGCACACGACGAAGACCGCGCCGCGCGGTAGCGGGATGTGGCGATACGACAAATCACGACAATCAATCCAGAGCGCGTGATTTTCTTGCGCGAGCGCGGACGCGAACTGATCCATGATTCCGCATTTGACTCCTACAAACTCGTTCTCCGCTTGCTGACACAGGCGCGCGAGTTCGACCTTGCTGATGGACGCGCGCGCCAACTCGACGAACATTGTTGCCGCGCACACTTCCAGCGCGGCAGACGAGGACAACCCTGACCCCACTGGCACGTCCCCGCGTATCACGAGATCGGCGCCCACGAGCGCGACACCGCGCACTTGCAATGCCCACGCCACGCCACGCACATAGTTGCTCCACGCGTGCGCGTTGTCACGCAGAATCGGCGCATCGAGCGCGAATTCCGAGCGCGCGTAATCAAAATCGCACGCGACCATTTGCACGCGACGATCATCGCGCGGACGCGCCGCCATCCACACTGCGCGATCAATCGCCATCGGCAAGACAAAGCCGTCGTTGTAGTCGGTATGCTCACCGATGAGATTGACGCGACCTGGGGCGCGCGTGATGAGTGTGGGTGTAGTGTTGAATGTTTTCTGGAATTCGGTACGGAGCATCTGGGGAGTAAGCATCACCATATTTCGTATTGCGTATTCCGTATTCCTTCATAACTACTCAGGTTGCCATAGAGGACACAGAGAACACAGAGAGATTCGCTTGGATCAGAAAGATATTTCTCTGTGACCTCTGTGCGCTCTGTGGCAAAATTCAGTACGGCTGAGCAGTTACGGATAGAGAGGAATACCGCACTGCGTCATTCGTTGCACCACGTCCTCTACTTGCTGGTATTCACTCTCCGCGTACACGTGTGGTTCCAAACGTCGAATGCCGAGCGCGCGTCGCACGCGCGCGTACGCATCGTCTTGAATTTCACCGGCATAGACGACCAACAGGTCAATATCGCTTGCCGCCGTGTATTGATCGCGCGCGTACGAGCCAAAGAGCACGACGCGCGTAATCGGCAAGACTGCGCGCAGCGCAGGCATTTTCTCGCGCAGACGCGCGATCAATTCTTCGCGGCTATAGGCGGGATAGAACACCTTCACAGAACTGGACGATTTTTTGCGCATACGCAATCAACCTTTCGGCTTCGCCGCGCGTGTAACGGTGACGCGGCGCGCCCGATGGATGCGCATCGGGATAACGCGTAGGAATGTATGCCTTGTCCAACTCTAACGCCGCATCTTTCAAATCATTCGGAATCGAAATTGATTCAGGCAACTCGTCCAACAAATCCATCACCGAATGTCCCCACGCTTCCACGTGCATCTTTTGGCACACGGCTTTCACTGCTTTTTCGGCGGCTTGTTGCGCGGAAAAACATGCCCAGTCGTAAAATTGACGTTCCACATCACTGCGCGCGTGCTCCAAATCACCTTTCGCCTGATCCAACCAATCAAGACTTCGTTCCATTGCTCACTCCCGCCATTTGCAACTTTTTCGTTTGGTCATCCAGAATCAGCGCGTCAATGATTGGATCGAGATCGCCGTCCAGAATGCGCGGCAAGTTGTGCAATGTCAAACCGATGCGATGATCGGTGACGCGATCTTGCGGAAAATTGTAGGTGCGAATTTTTTCCGCGCGTTCACCCGAACCGACCTGCGCGCGGCGCGCTTCGGTGACCTCGCGCTGTTGTTTCTCCAATTCCATTTCGTACAAACGCGCGCGCAACACGTTCATCGCGCGAATTTTGTTTTGCAATTGCGATCGCTGATCCTGACACGTGACGACGATGCCTGTAGGCAAGTGCGTGATGCGAACAGCGGTAGCCACTTTTTGCACGTTTTGTCCGCCGTGACCCGAGGCGTGGAAAATATCAATCCGCAAATCATCAGGTTTGATGTCCACTGCCACTTCATCCACTTCGGCGAGCACAGCCACCGTTGCCGTCGAAGTGTGGATGCGACCACTCGCTTCGGTGACAGGAATGCGTTGAACGCGATGCACACCACTTTCGTACTTTAACCGCGAGTACGCGCCCTTGCCTTTGATTTCAAACACGACTTCTTTGAATCCCTTCAGCCCTGTGCGATTCTCGTCCACCAGTTCCAATTGCCAGCCCTTGTCCTCCGCGTAACGCGTGTACATTCGATACAAATCAGCGGCAAAGAGCGCGGCTTCTTCACCGCCCGTGCCCGCGCGAATCTCAACGAACACGTCCTTGTCGTCGCGCGGATCCTTGGGCAAGAGCAACACGCGCAATTCTTGCAGCAAACGATTCTCTTCACCTTCCAGTCGTTCGATTTCTTCTTTTGCCATTGCGCGCAACTCGTCATCCGATTCGTCGCGCGCAAGCGCGCGCGTCTTTTCGAGCGCGTCGTGTGTCGCTTTGTATTCGCGAAATTTGGTGACGAGTTCCTCCAAGCCACTGATTTCACGCGCAATGTCACGCACGCGATTCGGATCACTGGCAACGGCAGGGTCTGCCATCAAGTTGTGTAGTTCTTCGTAACGTTGTTCGATCGAAGCAAGTTTGTCGAGCATATCAACCCCAAAATCACGTATCACGTATTACGTATCACGTATTACGTATCACGTATTACGTATTGCGTATGACGTATGCAAGTTCTTCGGCACGCAACACCAATGCGGTCAGCAAGTACACACTCGCGCCGATGAGTACGCCGCCGACTGCGACGAAAATTGTTGACGATGCGAAATGCTGTGCGAACGGCACCAGCACCATCGTCATCGCGATTGTCGCCGCGACGATGCGCACAGCAGAGCGCGCGATGCGCCGTTCGTCTATGCTCTCGATGCGTCGGTGCAAGATGATGAGCAAGGTCATCACTTCCAGAATTGTCGCGATGGAATTTGCAAGTGCGAGTCCACCGTGCTGGAGTGGCACAATCAACGCAAGCGAGAGCGCGATGTTTAGCCCCATCGCACCAATGCCAACCGCGACAGGTGTAAACGTATCGTGTAACGCGTAAAACGCGCGCGCGACGATTTCCAGCCCCGAATGTGCAAACAGCGCGAGCGCGAAAAATTGCAGTGCCCACGTTGTTTGTCGCGTGGATTCCGCATCGAATTCACCGCGCTGAAACAATAGCGTGACCAGCGGCGTGCCAAGCACAATCAAGCCCACTGTCGCAGGAATCGTCAGAAACAAGGTCGCGCGGAACGCGACGGAAAACGTTGTACGCAAATCGTCCAGTTCCGCGCGCGCCACCTGCGCGGAAAATGTCGGGAACACTGCCGTCGCTAGCGATTGTCCGACGATGCCGACTGGCAACAGCATCACGCGCCACGCGTACGCCAGCGCGGCAATCGCGCCCGCAGGCAACGCCGATGCCAAAATCGTGTTGACGACAAAATTGATTTGCACCGCTGCGATGCCGAGTGTGCGCGGCAGCATCAGGCGAACGACCTCGCGAACCTCGCTCGATTGCAGATTGCAGATTGCAGATTGCAGATTGAAAATCTTAAATCTTAAATCTGAAATCTGCAATCTAAAATGAATCGCCAGCGGTATTTGAATCGCCAGATGCAACACTGCGCCTGCCACCACGCCAGCGACCAAGCCATACACGCCCAGCGTTGGTGCAAGGACAAGCGCGCCCGCGATGATCGCCGCATTGTAAACGACGGGCGCGAGCGCGGGCAACACAAAATGTTGATACGAATTCAGAATGCCCATCACAATTCCGCTGACCCCAAACACAATCGGTGTGATGAGCATCCAGCGCATCAAATCGGCAGTCAGTAGTTGTTCGGTGGATGCAAAGCCACGCGCGACCGTGAGCGCGACGACCTCGCGCGCGAAAATCGCCAAGAGCACGCAGATCGCCGTAAGCACAACGAACACGAGTGCGATGATTGTGCTTGCCAATTGCCACGCGCGTCGCGCGTCGTTTTGTGCGAGCGCGGCAGAGAAAACCGGAATAAACGCCGAGCCGAGCGCGCCACCCGCCAGCACATTGAACACAAAATCGGGAATCGTGAACGCGGCAAAGTACGCATCGAGCGCGCGCGAGGTGCCGAATTGATGACTGATCACCACATCGCGCACCAAGCCCAGCACGCGACTAGCGACGAAGAACAACATCACAATCGTTGCCGCGCGCGCCAGACGCGGGACAGGCGCGCTCACTTGTGCATTCACGCGGCTATTATAACACGAGTTGACGCTCTTCGGAAAAACGTGACCGCCGACCGATGACTGCCGACCGCCGCAAATCTCTCATCCGAAATTGACTATTTCCCCAAACTGATGTATATTCCGCCCCGAAATCATTCAGGGAGGATTTAAAGTTGGCAAATCCACAAGCCGCCAAAAAAGCGCGCAAACGCTCGGGCTTGAAAGCCAAGCGGCAGAATGTGCGCCGTCGTGCGCGTAACCGCGTAGTGCGAATGACTGCACGCACCGAGATCAAGCAAGCCAACACGCTCATCGCCGCGGGTCAACTCGCCGAAGCCGAAGTTGCGGTACGCCAAGCCATTCGCGCGCTCGATAAAGCCGCTGAAAAAGGCGTGATCAAAAAGAACAATGCGGCACGACGTAAATCGCGCTTGATGAAAAAGTTCAACCAAGCCAAAGCCACGATGACGGCGTAAGACGAAAGACGAACGACGAAAGATAACTTTTTTAACGCGGAGGCGAGATCCGTAGGTCTCGCCTTTTTCTATATTGACAAAGGACGAAAGACGGGGGTGCTACAAAAGTAATGCTGGTAAGGCGATCTGTCACGCTGAGCGCAGCGAAGCGTCTCGCAAAGTCATTTGAGAGATTCTTCGGCGCGAAAAACGCGCCTCAGAATGACACTCTCAGCATTACTTTTTGATCACTACCGAAAGACGAATGACGAAGACTGTCCTCCGTCTTTCGTCCTTCGTCCTCCGTCAGCAAGATATGCTCGAACAAAATCTGCGCACAGTCCAACAACGCATCGCGCGCGCGGCGGAACGCGCTGGGCGCGACCTACGCGAGATCACACTCGTCGCCGTGAGCAAGACGTTTCCCGTCGAAACGATTCTTGCCGCGTACGCGCTCGGCGTACGCCACTTTGGCGAAAATCGCGTCGAAGAGGCAGCAGAAAAAATTCCGCGCGTCAATCACCTAATCACCCAATCACCTAATCACCCGATTGTGTGGCACTTGGTCGGACATTTGCAAAGTCGCAAAATCAAAGACGCGCTTGCGCTCTTCGATTTCATTCACTCGATTGATAGCGTTGCGCTGGCGCAAAAAATCGAAACGCGCGCGGCGACACTGAACAAGACGATTCCGATTTTGCTCGAAGTGAACACGTCGGGCGAGTCCACCAAGTACGGCTTTGCACCCGAACCGCGCGACGCGTTCTTCGAGGCAGTGCGCGCGATTCTGGCGTTGCCACATCTCGACGTGCAAGGATTGATGACGATGGCGCCCATCGTTGCCCAACCCGACGATGCACGTCCGTACTTTCGCGCGTTGCGCGAACTGCGCGACGAATTACGCGCGCGTTTCCCCGAACGCGCGTGGCAACACCTTTCGATGGGAATGACCGATGACTTTGAAGCCGCGATTGCTGAAGGCGCGACGATCGTACGTATCGGACGCGCGATTTTCGGCGAAAGGTCACGTATTACGTAATACGTATTACGTAATACGTATTGCGTATCACGCTTCACAGGGAGAACACGATGCTACTCCAACTCATTGACCTGATTTTCACCCTACTCACTTTTGCAATCATCGCCAGAGCCATCCTATCGTGGTTGCCGATAGATCACTATGGCAATCCGTTCGTGCAATTACTCGATCAAATCACAGCGCCGATTCTCGAACCTTTGCGGCGCGTGGTGCCGCCAATCGGAATGATGGATGTGACACCCATCGTTGCGTTGATCATTCTGCAAATACTCCAAGCCCTGATTCATAATCTCATCGTTGGACTGTACTACTGATGCAACTACACGATTTACGCGCGCTCGTGATTGACGCCGATGGTGTGCTCTGGCGCGGACGTCAATCGTTACCGGGCGTGCCCGAATTTTTCGATTTTTTACACACGCGCCAAATCCCGTACATCATCGCGACGAACAACTCGGCGCGTCCCGAAGCGGATGTAGTCGAAAGACTTGCACGCGTGGGCGCGCACATCGAGGAGAGCCGCGTCCTCACGTCGAGCCAAGCCACCGCGCTGATGTTGCCGCGCCTGGTGCCACACGCGCGACGCGTGCTGGTGCTCGGTAGCGAATGGCTAACGACGGTCATCGCGCGCGCGGGCTATCACATCGTCGAGCAAGATGCAGATGCGGTGATTG
>JAOACU010000117.1 GCA_026417715.1 Anaerolineae bacterium
CTACTTTGATAGACGCTTCGCTGCGCTCAGCGTGACAAGGGGCTGTATCGCTTCATTCAAACTAGCACCATTGGTTAGTAGGACAAGTCTTGAACTTGTCCTACTCGGCGCAATGTGAGTTTGGCAGGAGGCATCTATGAACCTAGACCAAGCCGTTCAGTTGTTGAACTGGCTCGATGAAGAACATCGCAAAGACAAGGCACAGATTTCTGAACTGGCTGGACAACTTGCACAGCATTACACCCTGATTGCTGGCTTGAACAAGACCGTTCAGGATTTGGAAGAACGTTTGACGCGCTTGCACAGTCAATCGCTCCGCTTTGCGCAACTGGAACAAACGACCGGGCAAATCAAAGCCGAAGTGCAAATGATCTTGGAACAACACGACAAGCGGCGCGCCCAAGCCGAAGAAGATGCCTTTCGGATGCGTCAAATCGAACGCGAACGCATCGAGCAGATTCTCCAAACCCTTCAACTGCAAATCGAAGCCCTGCAGCAATGGCAACGTTCAAGGAGCGGCGATCACGAACTCATCACGCGCACCGACTTGACGCTTGCCACGTTGCAACGCGAAATCGAAGAAGGAATTCGCCGCGACGAGGAATTAAACCATCGTTTGCAACTCATCGAAGAATGGGTGCCGCGCTTTGGGCAAATGGCAACCGAGCAACGACAGTTGAGTGAACGCTTGACCAAAGAACGCGCCGAATCCATCGAAGCCGCGCGCCGCGCTGAACAACAACGCGCGCGCCATATGGCAGAATGGGCAGAGCAGATGAAAGCCAGCCGCCGCGAGGTGGAAGAGTGGATCGCGCAGATGCGCATCATTCAAGAACAACACAAGGAAAGTCGCAAAGTCTATACCGAGATGCAAGAGTTGGAAGAACGACTCAAGCAAACCGAAACACGTCTCTTGCAATGGCAACGCTTGGTCGAAGAGACGCGCCGCAAGGAACGCGATCAACTCCTCGCCGATGTGGACAAGCGCTGGCAACAACAACTGGGTGAATGGCAATTCCTGCGCGATGAATGGAACAAACGAATGACCGCTATCACCGATCGCGTGAGCAAGTTGGAAGATTGGCGTCCCGAAGTCGCTAGCCAATTTCACGACTTGGTCGAGCGTCTCGAACGTGAACGTCGCGAACGCTTACTGCTGATCGGCGACATTGTGCGAATACTGGTTGATCTTGAACGCGCGCGTATGGGACAAGCCGACAAGGTGTTGAACGAATTGATCAATCGCATCGAAGGGGAAAAGGCAAGCGCGAAACCCAAAGCCAAGACCGCGCCTACTCCCACCACAGGAGCGTAATCCGTGCGCGTCATCGGTACGGCAGGTCACGTAGATCACGGCAAATCTACACTGGTCAAAGCACTGACCGGCATTGACCCTGATCGGCTCAAAGAAGAAAAAGAACGCGAGATGACGATTGACCTCGGCTTTGCGTGGCTGACCTTGCCGAGTGGTCAAACCGTCAGCATCGTGGATGTGCCCGGACACGAAGCGTTCATCAAGAATATGCTCGCGGGTGTCGGTGGCATTGACGCGGCGATGCTCGTCATCGCCGCCGACGAAGGTGTGATGCCGCAAACGCGCGAACATCTCGCGATTCTCGATTTGCTTCAGGTCAAAGGCGGACTCGTCGCGCTGACGAAAAAAGATATAGTGGACGCCGAGTGGATCGAAATGGTGTCTGCTGACATTCGCCAACAACTCGCGGGCACCGTCTTGGCACGCGCGCCGATTATTCCGGTCTCGGCAAAGACGCGCGAGGGATTGCCACAACTCCTTGCCGAATTGGATCGTCTGTTGCAAACCGTACCGCCCAAAAACGATGTGGGCAAGCCGCGCCTAGCGATTGATCGTGTCTTTTCGATGCCGGGCTTTGGCACCGTCGTCACTGGTACGTTGATGGACGGCGCGCTTGCTGTCGGCGATGAAGTGGAAATCGTGCCCGGTGAAAAACGCGGACGCATTCGCGGCGTGCAATCGCACAAGGAAAAGTTGGAACGCGCACTACCAGGGCGACGCGTCGCGCTGAATCTTTCCGGACTTGCAGTGGAAGATTTACAACGCGGACAAGTGGTGACTTTGCCCGGACTGTATCGCGCCACCACCTTGCTCGATGCGCGCGTGCAATACTTGCCCGATGCTCCTAAACCATTGGCACACAACGCGTTGGTAGATTTCTTCAGCGGCGCGGCGCAAGTAGAAGCGCGCGTACGCTTGCTCGATCACGAGGAACTCAAACCCGGCGATGTCGGTTGGGTGCAATTTCATCTTGCCGCGCCCATCGCAGTTGCCAAGAACGATCGTTTCATCATCCGCTTTCCGTCACCCAGTATCACGATTGGCGGTGGCATCGTCGTTGATGCGCATCCGACCGCGCGTCATCGTCGCTTTAAACCCGAAGTGATTGCGCGCCTCGAGACGTTGATGCGCGGCACACCCGAAGAAATCGTGTGGCAATTTCTCACCGCGCGCGGGAACAATCCCGCCGATGTGAAAGAAATCGCCAGTAGCACCGGCTTGAGCACGGAAAGCATCACGCAAGCACTGCACGCGCACGCCGAAAATCTGGTGGCACTAGGCACAGCGTACATCACTACACCGAATTGGCGTAACCTTGTCGAAAAAATTCGCGCTATGCTTGCCGAGTATCATCGGCAGTATCCGTTGCGCGCTGGTCTCCCGCGCGAAGAGTTGAAGAGTCGCTTGGGGCTTGCGCCGCGCGTGTTTGATCGCGTGATCGAACGCGCGGCATCGGAAAATATTCTCGTTGCGAACGAAGATGTGGTGCGCCAACCCGATTTTGTGGTCACGTTCACCGCCGAATTGCAAAAGAAAATTGACGCGCTCCTTGCACAATTTCATCGCGCGCCCTACACCCCGCCCTCCGCGCAAGACGCCGAAGCCGCACTGGGCATCGAAGCCGTGAATGCGCTTGTCGCGCAAGGGCAACTCGTCCGCCTGAACGATCAGGTGTTGTTGACACCACAAGCCCTGCAAACGATGCAAGAATGGGTGGTGAACACGATTCGTGCACAAGGCGAAGTGACGGTCGCCCAAGTGCGCGATCAGTTCAACACCAGTCGCAAGTACGCGGTGGCGTTACTCGAATACCTCGACGAAAAACGGGTGACCAAGCGCGTCGGCGACGCGCGCGTGTTACGTTGAGGATGTGAATGAGTCGAACCACGCGCAAACCCAGAACCAAGTCTCGACGCACGCGCTCGTCGCGACAAGGATGGTTGCAAGGTCTGGCACGCCTTGCCTTGCTGGCAAGTGGTCTGGTGTTGCTCATCGCTTGTGTTGGGTTGATCCTATCGTTGCCGCGACTCGACGCGGTGGTTGCCCTCGCGCCCACTCCCACTCCAACTCCAACTGCCACCAAACCTATGCTGCGCATCTCGCCCACGCCTGTTTTCACTCCCACACCACTCCCACCACTGGTCGCGCTACTCGCCGGTCATTCCGGCGGCGATGACCCCGGCGCCGTGTGTCCCGATGGTCTGCGCGAAGTGGACATTACCACCGACGTTACCGTACGCGCCAAAGCGATCTTGGAAGCGCGCGGCTATCGCGTGGACATCCTCGCCGAGTTCGACCGACGCTTGGACGCCACCAAACGCGACTATGCGCCGCACGCGTTTCTCGCCATCCATGCCGATTCGTGTGTGTACTACGCATCGGGCTACAAGGTTGCGCGCGCCGCGTATAGCGCGTCTCCCCAAGAAGACGATCGCTTGGTGCGTTGTGTGAGTTCGTCGTACGCCGCCGCCTCGCAACTACCTTTTCACGAAGGGAGTATCACCAACGATATGAAGCACTATCACGGCTTGATGAAAATTCATCCACGCGCGCCTGGTGCTATCATTGAACTTGGATTTATGGGGAGTGACCGCGAGGTGCTAGTGAATCAGCGCGAGCAACTCGCGCTCGGTATTGCGAATGGCATCGAACGTTTTTTGCAAGGTAGTCCGTGCAAGTAAGGACAATACCCTTTGCACTCTCAGTATGCACACGGTTGCACTCTGGGGCAAAGCGATTATAATGCCACTGTGCGCGTCGTGATGCTGAGCAAAGCCCTGGTGGTTGGGCAATACCAAAAGAAACTAGAAGAACTGGCGCGCTACGCCGATTTGGAACTCACAGTGGTCGTGCCACCCTACTGGCGCGACGAGCGCGGTGTGATCTCCTTTGAACGCGCCTACACGCGCGGTTACACCTTGCTGATCGAACCTCTCCGTTGGAACGGACATTTTCATTTACACTATTATCCAACCCTGCCACGTCTCCTCGCGCGCGTGCGCCCCGACCTTGTGCACATTGACGAAGAGCCGTACAATTTGGCAACCTGGCACGCGCTCCGCGCCGCGCGACGCGTGGGCGCCAAAGCACTCTTCTTCACCTGGCAAAACATTTTGCGGCGATACCCGCCACCCTTCGCATGGATGGAGGCGTACGTCTTGCGCCACAGCGATTATGCCATCGCTGGCAACGCCGATGCCGTTCGCGTGTTGCGCGCTAAAAATTTTTGCGGCGCGGTTCGCGTGATTCCACAGTTCGGCATTGACCCTGAACTATTCCGCCCCAATCCCGTCGCATCAGCGCATCACGAATTTCGCATCGGCGCAGGCGTGGGACGTTGGGTGGAAGAAAAAGGAATAGACGTGCTATTGCGCGCAGCGGCGGGCTTGTCGGGTAATTGGCGCATCTGCTTGCGCGGCAGTGGTCCTGCTCACGCGCAACTTGTCGCGCTCGCGCGCCAATTGGGCATTAGCGACCGCGTGCACTTCCAGCCGCCGTGTCCATCGGTAGAGATGCCGGCGTTCTACAATCAACTCGATGTGTTCGTGATGCCGTCGCGCACGCGTCCCAACTGGAAAGAACAATTCGGACGCGCGCTGGTGGAGGCGATGGCGTGCGGTGTTCCAGTCATCGGTTCGGACAGCGGCGAGATCCCCAACGTGATTGGCGAAGCAGGTTTGATTTTCCGCGAAGACGATGTGGACGCGCTGCGCACGCATCTCATCGCGCTACGCGACGCCCCGACACGTCGCACTGAACTTGGCACGCGGGGGCGTGCGCGCGTGCTGGCACACTTGACGCACGCGCGTATCGCTCAAGCAACTTATGATGTGTATAGGGAAATACTTGCCTCCTCAACGACTAGATGACGAACCAACATTCGTTCATTCGTTCATTCGTTTATTCGTTTATTCGTTATCCATTCGTTGAGTTGTTCAAATAACCTGACGTGAAGACGCATCGGATTGGACTCAACGCGCACCTTTTGAACTTGAGTGGCAACTATCGCAGCGCGGGCATCAGTTGGTACATCCATCATCTCATCCAGCATCTTGAACCCGCACCCGATTTGCAGTACACAGTCTTTCTCAGCGAGTCACGCGCGCGTTTCTCGCAGTGCACCCTCGCGCGCTCACGCCTGCCTACGCATCAGCCAATTGTCCGAATCTGGTGGGAGCAATTCATTCAACCGATAGAGTTGCAACGCGCGCGCATTGACTTGTTGCACGCGCTTGCGTTTGCAGGACCGCTAGCAATTTCAATTCCTTGGATCGTGACGATTTACGATTTGAGTTTTATGCGTTATCCCGATTCATTCAACCCGTTGAATCGAATCTACCTCACGTGGGCAGTGCGCCACGCCGCGCATCACGCCGATTATTTGATTGCCATTTCCGAAAGCACCAAGCGCGATCTCGTCGAACTCGTCGGCGCGCGCCCTGAACGCGTCCGCGTGATCTACTGCGGCAAGGATGATGCGTTTGCGCCGCCAACCGATCGTGCCGCGCTCGAGGCGTGGCGCGCGGCGCGCGGCGTACCCGACAAGATAATTTTGTTCGTCGGCACTATCGAACCGCGCAAGAACATTGTGCGCCTGTTGCGCGCGTTCGCGCGCGCCAAACGCGCCGCGCATTTGCCGCATCGTCTTGTGCTCATCGGCGCGCGCGGATGGAAGTACGCCGAAGTGGATCGAACCCTCGCGCAAGAAAATCTGGCTAACGATGTGTTGTTCGTTGGATACGTTCCACAGGACGAATTGCCGCGTTGGTATCAAGCGGCTGATGTGTTTGTCTATCCTTCGTTGTATGAAGGATTCGGAATGCCACCGCTCGATGCGATGGCATCAGGCACACCAGTCATTACATCCAACGCGGCGTCGCTCCCCGAAGTGGTCGGCGATGCCGCGCTGCAAGTTTCGCCGACCGATGAAGACGCGTTAGCCGACGCGATCATTCGCGTCCTCACTGACCCTGCGCTCCGTGAGCAAATGATTGCGCGTGGGCTAGCGCAAGCCGCGCGATTTGCGTGGACGCGCGCGGCGCACGAAACGATGGCATTGTATCGCGCCGTATTCACCCATCGTTCAGGAGAATCGCATGCGACACGATAGTTGGAGACGGTTGTTTTTGCAACTGGGTGCAGATATTGTACTCATCAATTTTGCCATTTGGCTAGCGTGGTACATTCGCTACGAACTCGAAATTGCGCCAGGCATCGGCGAAGGATTTTTCTATCATTCCTACCAAGCATACTTGCCACTAGCACTCTGGCTAACTCTTCTCACGATTGCCGTTTTTCGTTTCGAGGGACTGTATCGCCCCGTGCGCGGTCGCTCGTTCTGGGACGAGTTCTACACTTTGCTCAATGGCACCACGACCGCGATTCTGTTGATTATGGCAATCACGTTCTTTTGGCGTCCGCTCGTGTTTTCACGCGCAATGTACGTCTATGCCGCAATTTTGATTGTTGCCTTGCTCACGCTCGAACGGTTGGTGTTACGCATTGTGCGCGCGCGTTTGCGTAAACGCGGCATCGGTGTTGATCGCGTGTTGATTGTGGGCGCGGGTGAAGTGGGGCGCGCGCTGATGCGCAATTTTATGGCGCAACCCGAATTGGAGTACCACGTCGTTGGCTTTGTGGACGACGACCCCGAAAAAAATCAAACCGATATTGGACGTTTCAAAGCCCTGGGCGATACGACCCAACTGCCGCGCTTGCTGAAAGAATTACAGGTAGATGAAGTGATCGTCGCTTTGCCTTGGACCGTGCGCGACAAAATCATTGCGATTATGAACCTGTGCCAACGCTACAACGTTTCGGCAAAAATCGTTCCCGATTTGTTTCAACTCTCCTTGAGTCGGATTGCGATTGACGCGGTGGGTGGCATTCCACTCGTCGCCTTGCGCGAACCGCGCTTGGGAATGGTGGACGATGTCGTCAAACGTTTGATGGATTTGTTCTTTGGCTTTTTGTTGTTCCTCGTTTTTGCAATTCCGATGCTCATCATCGCGATTCTCATCAAACTCGATTCGCCCGGTCCGATTCTCTTCAAACAAAAACGGATTGGACGCTATGGACAAGAATTCATCGCGTACAAATTTCGTTCGATGCGTGAAGGCGCGGAGCAAGAGCAAGCCGCGCTGAATGATTTGAACGAAGCGCGCGGACCGCTCTTCAAGATTCGCGACGATCCGCGTCGCACGCGCGTCGGACGTTGGATTCGGCGAATGAGTCTGGACGAGTTGCCGCAGTTGTGGAACGTGTTGCGGGGCGAAATGAGTTTGGTTGGTCCGCGCCCACCGATGCCCAACGAAGTGGAACAGTATCAAGAATGGCACAAGCGTCGTTTGGATGTGCGCCCTGGCATCACCGGCTTGTCCCAAGTGAGTGGGCGTAGTGATTTGACGTTCGACGAAACGGCAATGCTCGACATTTACTACATCGAAAACTGGTCGCCCTGGATGGATGTAGCGATTTTGTTCAAGACGATTCCTACGGTGCTGTTGGCGCGTGGCGCGTATTGAGTTCAAGGTTACAGGTTTTAGGTTTCAAGCTGTTCGAACATTGAACCTTAAACTTTAAACCCAATGGAGGATAATGCGAGCAGTTGACATCATCATCAAAAAACGTGATGGCGGAATTCTTTCGCGCGAGGAAATTGAATTTTTCGTGCAGGGATTCACACGCGGCGATATTCCCGACTATCAAGCCGCCGCGTGGGCAATGGCAGTGTACTGGCGCGGGATGAACGCGGCGGAAACCACTGCGCTCACACTTGCGATGGCGCATTCGGGTCACGTGCTCGATTTGACACCGATTGCACCGCGCGTGCTCGATAAGCATTCGAGCGGCGGCGTGGGCGACAAAACCACGATTGTCGTCGCGCCACTCGTTGCATCGCTAGGATTACCCGTTGGCAAAATGTCGGGACGCGGCTTGAGGTTCTCTGGTGGCACGCTCGATAAACTCGAATCTATCCCCGGCTTTCGCGCCGATCTCGACACACGCGAATTTCTCGCGCAGTTGCAACGACACGGCATCGTTGTCAGTGGACAAACGCACGACCTCGCGCCCGCCGATGGTAAACTGTACGCGCTGCGTGATGTCACTGGTACGGTAGATTCGTTGCCGCTGATTGCAAGTTCGATTATGAGCAAAAAAATCGCGGCGGGTGCACACATCATCGTGCTCGATGTCAAAGTCGGACGCGGCGCGTTTATGAAGACCGAAGCAGAAGCGACCGCGCTTGCCGAATTGATGGTGCAAATCGGACACGGTATTGGGCGCAAGGTTGCCGCGGTCATCAGCGATATGAACCAGCCACTCGGCAACGCGGTTGGCAACGCCGTCGAAGTGATCGAGGCAATCGAAAC
>JAOACU010000118.1 GCA_026417715.1 Anaerolineae bacterium
CTTTTGCGTTATGTGCCACTCTTGCCACTGGTGAGTTCACGCGTTCACCCCGGCTTTGCCTATCCGTCGGGTCATGCTTTGCGCACAGTGTTTTTGGGAATCGTGTTCGCGGAAATGTTGGTGACGAGTCGTTGGTCACGCGCGACCAAAATCGTGCTAGGCGTGTTGTTGGTGCTTGCCGAGATCGCGATGCTCGTCAGCCGTGTCTATCTTGCCGAACACTGGTTCACCGATGTTGTTGGAGGCGCGTTGCTGGGCGCGGCGAGCGCGCTGGTTGTCTTGAGCATACACCCCAAAACGCAAGGTGTGCTATAATGTGCCTGTGACCGTCTCGCTCATCTTCACCGTCAAGAACGAAGCCGAGGCGTTGCCACGCCTACTCGATTCGATTGCCACGCAGACGCGCGCGCCCGACGAAATCATCGTCGTAGATGGCGGCTCGACCGATGCGACGCTCGATGTGTTGTACGAACGCGCACACACGTTGCCGATGCGCATCATCAGCGCGCCCGGTGCAAACATTTCACAGGGACGCAACATTGCGATTCGTGCCGCGCGCGGCGACATCATTTGCGCCACCGATGCTGGCGTGCGGCTTGATCCAAATTGGCTAGCGGAACTGCTTGCGCCGTTTGACCGACGACCGAAGACGGAAGACGGAAAAACTTGGATCGGCGGTCAGCGGTCAGCGGTCGTTGATGTGGTTTCGGGATTTTTCATCCCCGATCCGCACAGCGCCTTCGAGACCGCGCTGGCGGCGACCACTTTGCCGGTGTTGCGCGATATTCACCCCGAAAAGTTTTTGCCTTCGTCGCGCTCGGTCGCGTTTCGCAAAGCGGCGTGGGAACACGTCGGCGGTTATCCCGAATGGCTCGACTTTTGCGAAGACTTGATTTTCGATTTCGCGCTACGGCGCGCTAGTTTTCGTTTCGTGTTTGCACCGCGCGCAGTCGTTTATTTTCGTCCACGTCCAAACTTGCTTGCGTTCTTCAGGCAGTACTATCAGTACGCGAGCGGCGATGGCAAAGCGAACTTGTGGTTGCTACGTCACATCATTCGCTATACCACGTATCTGATTGCGTTGCCACTCACGTTTGCACTTTTGGCTTTTGGATTTTGGCACTTGGGTTTGGGCATTTTGATTTTCGGAGCGTTCGGAATGTTTTTCACACCCTACCGACGCCTACTCCCGATGTTGCGTGATTTTTCGTGGCGCGATCGTCTTGTCGCGCTGGCGTGGGTGCCAATCATTCGCATCACCGGTGACGTTGCCAAGATGATCGGCTATCCTGTGGGCGTGGTGTGGCGCTGGAAACATCGGAAAGGAGCGCGATGACAACGGCGTATCTCTACTCACCGCTCTTTTTGGAACATCAAGAGTACGGGCATCCCGAATCGCCAGAACGTTTGAACGCGATTCTGCGCGCGCTCGACGAAACTGGCGTGCGCGCGCGTCTTGTGCCCATCGAACCGACACCGGCGACTGAAGCGCACATCGAGTCGGTGCACACGCGCGAACATTTGGCGCGCGTCAAGCAACTCGTTGCGCGCGGCGGTGGGCATTTCGATCCCGACACGTATACGAACGAATCCACACTCGACGCGGCATTGCTAGCGGCGGGTGCACTCGTGCGCGCGGTGGATGCGGTGATGATCGGCGAAGTGGACAATGCGTTTGCGTTGGTGCGTCCGCCGGGGCATCACGCCACGCGCACGCGCGCGATGGGTTTTTGCATCTTCAACAACGTTGCGATTGCCGCGCAACACGCGCTCGACGCGCATCGTCTTGAACGCGTGTTGATCGTGGATTACGATGTGCATCACGGCAACGGCACGCAAGACATTTTTTACGATTCCGCGCGCGTGTTGTATTTTTCGACGCATCAGTATCCGCACTATCCCGGCACCGGCGATTGGCGCGAAATCGGCAAGGGTGAAGGATCGGGATACACGGTGAATGTGCCGTTGCCAACGGGTGTGGGTGATCGCGGCTTTCAGTACATCTTCGACGAATTGCTGACTCCGATTGCCGAACGCTATTGTCCGCAATTGATTCTCGTATCGGCAGGGTACGATGCGCATTGGAGCGATCCGCTGGCGATGGAAAATCTCACGGTTGCGGGCTATGGCGCGCTTGCGCGCACACTCGTCGCACTTGCGCGCGATGTGTGCGCGGGTCGAATCGTGTTTACATTGGAAGGCGGCTATCACTTGCCCGCGCTCGCGCATAGCGTTGTGGCTACCTTCCACGCTTTGCTTGGTGATGATGACATTCCCGATCCACTTGGCGCATCGCCGCATCAAGAGTACGCACTCGAAGCAGTGCGTCGTTACGTCGAACATCTCAAGGGTGTGCACAACTTGGTGTGATTGACTATTTTGCAAAAACAAGGCATAATACAGCCAGAGGTCAAGCGTGGACGATCAAGTAGCGCTCACGGCGTATAGTGACGAAATCCGTGCCCTGATTCGGAACGATCGCAACGACGAAGCCATTGCGATTGGCAAACACATTCTCCGCTACTATCCCAAGTATGTGGAGGTGTATGAGCATCTGGGGCAGGCATTTTTGGAAAAGGGCAGACACGAGGATGCCAAAGAGTTGTTCCGTCGCGTCCTAAGTGCCGACCCCGAAAACATCATTGCGTACGTCGGCTTGGCGATTCTCCTGGAGCAAGAGCAATTGATTGCCGAGGCGGTGTGGCATATGGAACGCGCCTATGAACTTTCGCCCGACAATCCCGAATTGCATCAAGAGTTGCATCGTCTCTATCACGAATTGGATGGGCGTCCACGCGCGCGCCTCAAGTTGACCCCTGGCGCGCTGGCGCGCTTGCATCTTCAAGAAGGATTGTTCACCCAAGCGATTCAAGAGTTGAATGCGATTGTCAGCGCGGATGGCAGACGTTTCGATGCACACGTCGCATTGGCACAAGCCCTGTGGCAAGCCGGGCAAATGCGTCCCGCTGCCGAAGCCGCGCAAACGATCCTCAAGACGTTGCCCTACTGCCTCAAAGCGAACTTGATTTTGGGTACGGTGTGGAAAGAAATCGGTCTAGCAGAGAGCGAGCAGTACTTGCAGCGCGCGCAAGAACTCGATCCGACCAATCGAGTGGCGAATCAAATTTTTGGTGCGCGCTCACCCTTGCCACTGGCTGAACCACGCGTGCCGCGCTATGTCGAAACAGCACCCGTCGCGGCGCCAGTCGAACCTGCGATTACTGAACCTGTCGTCGAGATACCAAGCATCGTAGAGACACCCATCGCGCCAGCCGAAACTGCCCTGCCACCTTGGCTTGCCACACCGAGCCAAGAAGTCGAAATTCCGCGTCCTTCGGTCGCCGAAGCACCAACAGAATTTCTCGAAGAAGAACCTCAACCCGAACCGATGGGCGAAGTGCCCGATTGGTTGGCGCGCTTGCGCGAAACCGCCGAACCTCCTGCACCGACCGTCGAAACCGAAGGCGCGTTGCCATCTTGGCTGCCGACAGAAACCCAAGCCCCAGAGTTCCAGCCACCGGTTGCGCCAAAAGAAGCCGAGTCTGCCTTACCCCCTTGGCTCGCGGAGATCGCGCGCGAAGAGCCAACGGCGTTGCCATCAACACCGACAGAAAAGCCGGCGTGGTTCGATCAACTTGAACCACCAGCCGACGAAACACGCGCGCCGGCGCGCGAGGAGGAACTGCCACCTTGGTTAGCGCAACCGACGCCTGAAGCACCGCGCGCGGAAGAACTTCCACCTTGGTTAGCGAAACCTACGCCCACTGAAGCCCCGCGCGCGGAAATCCCGCGCGTCGAAACACCCGAACGCGCAGAAGAACTTCCCTCTTGGTTGGCGCAACCTACCCCTGAAACCCCGCGCGCCGAAATGCCGCGCGTCGAAGCGCCGGAACGTGCTGAGGAATTGCCGCCTTGGTTGGCACAACCCACGCCCACTGTCGAGCCGCCGCGCGCGCAAGCACCTGAACGCGCAGAAGAACTGCCGCCGTGGATGGCACAACCCACGCCTACCGAAGAACCACGCGAACAAGCACCTGCACGCGCCGAAGAAACGCCAGCGTGGTGGAGTCAACTCGCCCAACCGACTGAACCGCCGCGCGAACGAGTGCCCGCGCGCGCCGAAGAAACACCACGTGAAGCACCTGTGCAGGCAGAAGAACTACCAGCGTGGTTGGCACAGCCAACCCCTACGCCTGAACCACCGCGCCGCGAGGAGGTGCCTGCGCGCGAAGAACCTGCGTGGATGACACCCCCCACACCCACAACTGAACCACCACGCGCAGAAACGCCGGCGCCCGCGGAGGAATTGCCACCCAGTCGTCCCACCACACCACCAACGCCCGAGGTGGAAAAAGCGCGTCCTGCCGCTCCACGTGCACCCACGCGGAAAGCCAAACCCTCGGTGCGTGGCGAGTCGCATCTGCTTTTGGCGCGTGCGTATCGCGATGCCAATCAAATCGCCGAAGCGTTGCGCGAGTACGATCTCGTCGTCCAAAAAGCCCCGCGCCTCGTCAAAGAAGTGATTGCCGATTTGGAGGTGCTTGCCAAGCGTCCTGGCGTCCCGCTCGAAGTGCATCGCATTTTGGGCGATGCGTACACGCGTGCGGATCGGTTAGCGGAAGCACTCGCCGAGTATCGCCTGGTACTCGAACGCGTCTCATCATAGAAAACAAGGAGGATAACTTTGCAACAAACCCTCGTCATCATCAAGCCCGATGGAGTTCAGCGCGGCTTGGTGGGCAAGATTCTCGCGCGTTTTGAAGAGCGCGGCTTGAAAATCGTTGCACTCAAAATGATGCAGGTTAGTCGCGATTTAGCGGAAAAACATTACGCTGTGCATCAAGGTAAATTTTTTTATGAAGGTTTAGTCAATTACATCTGTTCAAGCCCCGTCGTTGTGATGGTGTTAGAAGGGCACGAAGCCATTAGTGTCGTCCGCGCGATGGTGGGTTCGACCCGACCTTGGGAGTCTGCGCCAGGTACGATTCGCGGTGATTTTGCATTGATGGGCTTGCGTAACCTGATTCACGCGTCCGATTCGCCAGAGACCGCGCGCGACGAAATCGCCCTGTGGTTCACCCCCAACGAATTGTGCGCATACACGCGCGAGATGGATCGTTGGATCAACGAGTAAAACCCTCTCCGAAACGAAGACGACGCGGTTACTCCCGCGTCGTTTTCATTTCGTATCACGTATTACGTATTGCGTATCACGTATTGCGTATCACGTATTATGCACTACGCACTACGCAATATCTCACTGTATCCGCACCACCACCGGCGCGTGCGCCCACACTTCTTCCAGCCGATAGTAATCACGTAGCGCGGTGCTAAAGAGATGCACCACCACGCCGTTGTAATCCAACAACATCCAACCCGAATCGGGAGTGCCTTCGATGCCAAGTGGCAAGATGGAACGTTGTTTCAGTTGCTTGTGGATTTCATCGGCGATGGCTTGCATCTGCCGTTCATTGTTCGCGGTCGCGATAACAAAGTAATCCGCGATGAACGAGACAGGGCGCGTGTCGAGCATTAAAATATCTGCGCCTTGTTTGTCCGAAATCACATCTACAATCCAGTGAGCCAGTTCGGTCGCGTCCAGAATTTTACCTCCGTAATGCAATAATTCTCGCCCCACATCCTAACGCGCATTGGAGCGCGGGTAGTGATCAAAAAGTAATGCTGAGAGTGTCATTCTGAGGCGCGCCTTGTGCGCCGAAGAATCTCTCAAAGCACTTTGCGAGACGCTTCGCTGCGCTCAGCGTGACAAATTGCATTACCAGCATTACTTTTGTAGCACCACCCTCACGATGATCAATGTTCGCGACAGCGTCTCTACGGTTTTTGAAATACCACTACACGATTCGTGTTGGTGCCGCGCACGTTGTTGCGAATGCCCCAGATGTTCGCAGTCTTGGTAAATTTTTGCTGATTGATCAAAATACCTCGACACACGAATCCCGCGCGCGTACCAAGTGGCACCACGCGCGCATCCAGTTCGATTTCGCCGCGTCGAACCTCACCAACCTCGAACGCGACCCAGCCGCCGCGCCGTGTGATGCGATACAATTCGTGAAACACGGCTTGCATCACTGCCGCCCACTCATCCACGTTGCGCGTTTGCGTGATTTTCTCGGCGACCGCGCGCGCGTCAATGTCGTTGAACCAGCAGCGCAACCAGTTGTCTTGCGCATATTGCACCACATCGAGAAACGGCGGTGAAGTGACAGTGAGTTGCACACTCTCACTGGCGATTGCCGATGTGTGTCGCGCATCGCAGGTCAAAAAGCGCGCGCCCATTGCAGCGCGCGCGAGATTCGTAACGTCTTGTGGTGTCAAACCCCGAACCAGTTGACGCGATTTCTTAAGGATGAGCGTGCGCGTATCACGATACGGAGGCACTTGCTTGCGCTGCGCGTTGATGAGGCGTTGACGTTCGGGTGACACGGCTTGATTCGGCGGCAAGGTGTACACCGAAAAAAAGCCGCTCGAATGCCCGGTCAGCCGATTCGTCGCGACCATCCGAATCCACGCGTCGAGGTGATCTTCAGTGCCGCGCGCGCGGCGTTCCAGCAAGTATCGGCGCAGAGAAACGATTTCGGCGAGCGTGCGCGGGTGATAGAACATCGAAAGGTCAATCTCGGCGCGCGCGTGTTCGTCAATCGGAATGTGCGCCAAGCGTTCGGCGAGCGCGTCCAAATCGGGAACACAAAGACGCGGCTGGGACAGGATGTGGCTCAACGGGTTGATGTCGTTGGCAATGATGTTCCGACCAAGTCGCGCCGCTTCGATGATCGTCGTGCCGCGTCCGCTGAACGGATCGTACACCAAATCGTTGGGCGTCGTAAGCGATTCGATGAACAGGCGTGGCAATTGCGGTTTGAAGCATGCGCGGTAAGCAATCTCGTGCAAGCGATGGGCTTGGCGTTGCTTGGCGGTCCAAAATTCGCCGATGAATCGCGTGACGCGCTGACCTTCGACAGTGAGGACATGAGTGCGAGTGCTGCGCGGAAGATGCAAGTGAGTTAGCAAATCGCTTGGCATTGATTTGTGGAAATGTGTTATTTAGAACGGTAGACTTGCCCTCGCTTTTTGGTAACGGAGTCTTGCGTCATAGAGTTGAATAATTTCATCATAACTGACAAAATGGCATCTTTTCGCAATACCGCTAAACGCTGCTCTCACAACCTCACGCTCGAATTTATCCTTGCGTTCAGCGGATGCGATGAGATGAAAAGTCATGTTAAAGTACTGCAAATCCGTAAACTTGACGAGAGAACGCCGAAAGTCTGTCGAGTCCTCAACCTCAAAAGCCCTTTCGGGAAAACCTTGTTCATTAAACCAAATCACATCAATATACCGAACCGAACGAACGATTCTGGGATAGGTAAATGGTGGTATCCGCTGTAGTGATACAAGGTTCCCAAGCCGCTTGTTATCGAATACTTTGCTCTTATCAGGAGTGAAAGTTTTAAAGCCGTCCATATTACCAATCTCGATAAGCATGCCCTGGATTCTTGTGTGCATATAATTTCGCTGTTCAACAACCGTCTGGGGTTTGGGTGCAAGCGGCAACTTATCGAGGTGCTCCGTAAGCGCGTAGACTCCAAGCCCTATCCTCGTAAATCGTCTGTCGCGTTGAACGCGCTCCTGAATAGTTTTCAGGGGAGTCTTTCCGGTCAGAGGACGATACTTTACGAATTCTTTGTAGATCAATTGTAATGAAGCATAGTAGCCATTCGCAAGCATCACCTGCTCGATGGCATCGGAGAAAGTAGTTTGTTGATTTCCCATTCTCTGATCCTATGAAAATCCCCTTCGAGTCTCTGCTTCCTCTCTGGCAAGATCGTGCACAATGAAACGAGTGTGTTGATCGTACACATCGAAACCGTATGTCTTGCCTAGGTCAAAAACATTGTACGCAGAAAATCGTTCTCATGCAAGACTATTCCCAACAACTTTAGGGGTTTGTCAAGGTCGCGTTACCCTGTCATTCTGAGCGACCGAAGAGAGCGAAGAATCTCTCAAAGGACTTCGAGACGCTTCGCTACGCTCAGCGTGACAAATCGAACCACACCCGAGGTAACTTTGACAAAGCCCTACAACAACTTTCCACACGCTTTCTGAACGCCGAAAACAAAAGACGAAGGACGCACCCTTCGTCCTCCGTCTTTCGTCCTTCGTCATGTTTTGTTCATCGTGTAAATCTGCCGCAAGCCCAACAACGTCAGGTTCGGCTCGACGTGTTCGATGATTGGCGTCTCTGCTGCAATCAACGATGCGAGTCCGCCAGTTGCCACAACGCGCGCGTTGCCGCCCAACTCGGCGCGCATTCGCTTGACGATGCCTTCGACCAGCCCTGCGTAACCAAACACGAGCCCGGCCTGCATCGAGTGTACGGTGTTCTTGCCGATGGCTTGGGGCGGACGCGCGAGTTCCACTTGCGGCAACTTTGCCGCGAATCGAAACAATGCCTCCGCGCTCGTCGCGACACCCGGCGCAATCACCACGCCGACAAAATCGCCGGACGCGGCGACCGCGCTGAATGCCGTCGCGGTGCCAAACGCAATGACGATGACCGGCGCGCCATACAACGCGCGCGCGGCGACGGCGTGCACAATCAAATCC
>JAOACU010000119.1 GCA_026417715.1 Anaerolineae bacterium
AGATGTGTATAAGAGACAGATACCGCACAGGTGATTGCGATCAGTCCCAGCGGAACTGTCACACAAGGTGTCGTCAATTACCCTGTGACGCTTGCTTTGACGAATGCGGATGAACAGGTCAAGCCGGGAATGACCGCGAATCTGACGATTGAGGTCGAACGTCGTGATAACGTATTGCTGATTCCTACGCGCGCGGTTCGTACGCAAGGCAATCAACGTATCGTGACGGTACAAAAAGATGGGCAACTCGTACCAACACGTGTCACTACCGGTTTGTCGAACGAATCGTTCATCGAGGTTATGAGTGGACTGCAGGAGGGCGATGTGGTGATCGTTACTCAAACCACGACACGAAGCGGCAATATTCCTGGTGGTATGGGCATTCCTGGTTTTGGAGGACCACCTTAATCTGCATCGCTATTCTCGTGAGCAAGGAACCGTATGGCAGTCGTCATCGAAAGATGTCAAGAAAATTTATCGGATGAGTGAAATCCAAGTGAACGCGCTGAATAGCGCTTCGCTCAGTGATGGCAATGGTCATCAAAAATAGAACGCTCCGCAAAATCAATCACATAGGAGGTGTGTATGTTCAACAAAACCAAACTTGTTAGCGCCGGGCTACTCGTCCTCGCGTTGCTTGTTATCGGTGTGGGTGGAAGCATTGCGCTTGCGCAAAGTCCCACACCAACGACTGGCAAAACGTGGATGGACTTGTACTGGCAAACGCTGGCGCAGAAACTCGGCACTACCGTCGAGAAACTGCAGCAAGCGATGACTGATGCGCGCAAAGAAGCGGCGACGCAAGGTGTTCAACAAGGTCTGTTGACCCAAGACCAAGCCGATCGCATACTCGGTAGAACTGTTCCAGGTGTCATCGCGCAAGCCGGTTTGGATGCGGCGGCAAAGACGCTGGGGATGTCCACCACCGACTTGACGAACGCGTTGCGCACCAAGACGTTGTTGACACTGGCGCAGGAAAAGAACGTGGACGTTACCAAACTGCGCATCGCGATTGCCGACGCGCAAAAAGCCGCGATTGATCAATTGGTCAAGGACGGCAAACTGACGCAAGCCCAAGCCGATCAGATGAAGGCGAATCTCAAGCCAGAGAACGTGGACTTGAATCGTTTTGGCTTTGGGCGTGGTGGATTCGGTATGATGGGTCCACATCCGTTCGATGGCAGAGGAATGCCGTTTGATGGCAAAGGAATGCCGTTCGACAGAATGCCTATGGGACCTGGCGGCAGACGCTAATCCCCAAGCAGCGGGGCGAGTCAACGACTCGCCCCGTTTGCATTGTAGCGTGTTGCTTCACAAATAAATAGCGTTATGTGTAACTGCCGTTACGTACGCGTAGGACAAGTTTGCAAACTTATATTTCACACCAAATTTTCTAGCCCCTTGGGTGAGTGTGTCAGACGAGATTCAATCTACGCACACGATTCCCTTCACTTGACCGTTCTCGACCACCGCGATACAGCCAACTACAATCACCCAGTTGGAGCACTTGCCACTTGTTTGGACAGGCGTGCGTTGACGGGTGACTTGTTCTTTTTCTTGTTCCGACAAAGTGGCAAGGCACAGCCCGGTGCATTCGCTCGAATCGTTGCACACTTGCCCGGCATCAGGCGCGGGCAAATTGCACTGTTCCTTCGGCGATATCCCGATGCGTCCCCATTTTCCGCCTTGCGCTAAACACGTGGCTTGATCTTGGGGAATGGAGATTACAGGTTTGGTGGGACGCGCACTGGGGGTAGGGGTGATTCCGCGTGTCGGCGTTGGTATCACCGATGGTGTTACCGTAGGACGCGCGGTGGGAGATGGAGTGGCTCCACGTGTTGGTGTCCCCAAAGGTGTGGCAGTACTTGCGCGCTGAGTGGACCAAAAGAATCCTACACCGCTGATCACTATGGCGCTTGCACACAAGCACAACGCCACGAGTGCCAGCGCGCCGATGATTAGCCAACGGCGATTGGATTGAGTTGCCATTGCATCCTCCTTGATGCAGTGAGACAGTAGGACAGTAAGACAGTGGGGCAGTGAGACAGTGGGTCAGTAAGACAGTGAGACAGTGGGACAGTGAGACAGTGGGTCAGTGGGCAGGTGCTTTGCTCAATGCTTCGAGGAAAAAGTAATCGCCCCACATTACGCTTTCATTCACACCGAGCCCTTTGCGTTGATGGTAGCACGCGTGCTTTAAAATACCTTCCCAGCCCGGCGTTTCGATAGCAAGGAATTCGGGTTCGGTGAGCGTGTTCAGAATGTTCAAGCCATAGTCGCGATACAGACGCGCGCGTGCCGTGTCGCTGGTGAGTTGTGCGAGGTTCAACATTCCGCTAGCGGCGATCGCGGCGGCAGAACTTTCGTACGGCAATGCGGGATTCGGTTCGTCCCAATCGTTGGGTGGCACACCGTGCGCGGGTGTGCGTTCGATGTAGAAATTCGCGCACGCTTCTGCCGTCTGCAAGAAACGCGCGTCGCGCGTGAACGTGTATGCCGTACCAAAACCATACAGCGCCCACGTCAACCCGCGCGCCCACGATGAATCGCCGCGATAACCTTGATGCGTTGTCTGCCGCAGAAATTCGCCGGTGTTCACATCGAAGATGCCTTCGTGGGCAGTGCTACCATCGCCGCGCACGAGATACTTGCGCGTGGTCAAACAATGTTGGAACGCTTTGCGATACAAGTCGGCGTCGTTCGTTTGTTGCGCGGCGTAAAAGACGATGCCGACGTTCATCATAATATCAATGAACACGCTATCGTCAGCAACGAACGAGCAAAAGTACTGCCCGCGTTCTTTGAATCGCCAGCCCATCGTTTGCCCGGCTTGGATGACCACTTGTTGAATCGTCGCATCGCCAGTCAAATCGAACCAGCGTTTGTAGGTTGGCCAAAACAAAAAGCCCAAATCGTGCACGGTACGATCGGTTTTACGATGTTCGATGAGGCGCGAATAGTGTTCGGCTTTGGTGCGCCAATAGTTTTCGCGCGTGCGTTCGTACAACAACCACAGTTGCCCACCCAAGAAACCTTCGCACCAGTTCGTCCACGCTTCGCCGCTGTGTTTCCACTTGCCGTTCTGCGTGTACATCGGAAAATAATCGGGATGGGTTTCGATGAGGTGACGCAACTGCTTGGCGGCGAACTCGAACGCGCGCTCGATTTTTTGTGAGAGATTGTTCATTGTAAGACTCGCTTGATGTGTGCTTGCGCGACGCGCCAATCCTCCGGCGTGTTGACATTGAAAAACGACCAGCCCTCAGAATCGAAACGCGCCACTTCGTCGGGTTCGACCACGCGCACGCGCACCTCGTCGAAAAAATTGATGATGCGCAAATCGTTGGCGAGCAGACGCGCGCGCATCGGCTCTAGGCAACGTTTGGAGTAAAGCGCGTGCGTGGCTTGCAAGCCACTCTCTTTCACGTCAAGGTCTTCATAGCGCGTCGCATAGCGCGCGCTACCGCGCGGCGCGTGCGCGCGCGGAATGACAACATCGGCTTGGGGAGCAAGTGAAATCAGATAACGCAACAACGCCGCGTTGAGAAACGGCAAATCGCACGCCACCACAAGCGCGTGTTCCTCGCGCGCGGCAAGCAAGCCAGAGTAAATCCCGCCCAGTGAACCCTTGCCCGGATACACATCGCTCACCACGCGCAAGCCAAAGCGTGCGTACGCGTCAGTGTCGTTGGCAACGATGATCACTTCATCGCACACGGCGCGCACGCGTTCGATCACACGCGCGACGAGTGGCATACCATCCAGATCGAGGAACGCCTTGTCGTGTCCCATCCGCCGGCTTTTGCCGCCCGCGAGCACAATCCCGCTCACTGGACGAATGACCAAATTCGACATTCGTCCTTCGTCCTTCGTCTTTCGTCCTCCGTCATCCGTCTTCCGTCCTCCGTCTTTCGTCCTCCGTCCTTCGTCCTCAACAAAAATGGGAACGCTTGTTGGCGTCCCCATTCGCGATTACGCACAACGGCTAGGCACCTTTTTTCGCCAGTTGCGCTTTGAGATACGCGACCGCTTCACCGACGGTCGTAATTTTCTGTGCCTCTTCGTCAGAAATTTCACCGCCGAATTTCTCTTCAAACTCCATAATCAATTCGACGAGGTCGAGCGAATCGGCTTCCAAGTCCTCGCGGAAACGCGCTTCCATCGTGACCTTGCTTTCATCCACGCCAAGTTTTTCCACGATGATCGCTTTGACCTGTTCAAAAATTTCATCAGCCATTGCTTCCTCCCTTGAAAATTTTAGATGGACGGGTCAAGACCGTTTCAGAGTATACCTAGAATTGGGTTGTGCGTCAACCTGTGTTTTGTGTTATAATCGCTATTGCATACAACACCGCGTCACGCAAAAAGTTACACCCTACGCAATACGCAATACGTGATACGTGATACGTGATACGTGATGCGTGATACGTAAGGATTGCAAATGTCACCCGACGAAACGACTCACGAAAATCGTAAACTCGAACATCTCCGCATCAATCTGCAAGAGAACGTCCAGTTTCATCGCTCGAATGGGTTGGAGCGTTATCGCTTTGTGCACCAAGCCCTGCCCGAAATCAATCACGATGAGATTTCGCTCGCGACGACTTTTTTGGGCAAGCCCTTGCGCGCGCCGATTCTCATTTCCTCGATGACCGGCGGCGCGTACGAAGCCGAACGCATCAACCTGACGCTGGCGACTGCCGCGCAAGCGACTGGCGTTGCGATGGGCGTGGGTTCACAGCGCGCGGCAATCGAAGATGCTTCGCTCGCGCGCACGTACCAAGTGCGTCGTGTCGCGCCCGATATTTTACTCTTTGCCAACTTGGGCGCGATTCAGTTGAACTACACTTACTCGCTCGACGAATGTCGTCGCGCCGTCGAGATGATTCGCGCTGATGCGTTGATTCTGCATCTCAATTCGATTCAGGAAGCCGTCCAAGCCGGTGGCAACACGCATTGGAAAGGGCTGTTGAGCAAGATCGAGCACGTGTGTCGCGCGCTCGATGTGCCGGTGATTGCGAAGGAAGTTGGTTTTGGGATTTCGGAAGATGCCGCGCGCCAACTCGCGAGCGCGGGTGTTGCCGCAATTGATGTTGCTGGCGCGGGAGGCACATCGTGGGCGGCAGTGGAGGCGTATCGCGCGCCGTCTGCGTTCTTGCGCGAACTGGCGGAGGCGTTTTGGGACTGGGGCATTCCCACTGCCGAAAGTCTTGTCTATGCGCGACGCGGCGCGCCAAATCTGCCACTCATCGCGAGTGGTGGTATTCGCGATGGCGTCGAAGCCGCGAAATGCATCGCGCTCGGCGCGTCACTCGTCGGCTTTGCCTCACCGATGCTGCGCCTTGCCGATCGCGGCGTGGAAGAAGTGATCGCGGGAATCAAGATGATCGAAGAGCAAATGCGTACGGCGATGTTCGGCATCGGCGCGGCGGATTTGGACGCACTACGCAATACGAAACAACTGAAAACTGAAAACTAGAAAACTGGAAACTGAAAACTGGAAACTGGAACACTGAACACTTTTTATGGAACACTATCTCACTGCACTAGAAAACGAACTACGCGCGTGTGTTGTTTCACCCGATTCGGCATACGATACGTACTACGGAATTTTTCGCTACCATCTGGGTTGGACGGATACGAATTTCGTTGAAGTGAAAACCGAGACGGGCAAGCGCGTGCGTCCGCTGTTGTGCTTGTTGAGTTGTGACGCGGCTGGAGGCGATTGGCAGCGCGCGCTCCCTGCCGCCGCCGCCATCGAATTGGCGCACAACTTTTCGCTGATTCACGACGACATCGAAGACAATAGCGACGAGCGACGCGGACGCGCGGCGGTCTGGAAAGTGTGGGGCTTGGCGCACGGTTTGAACGCCGGCGATGGGATGTTCGTGCTAGCGCATCTCGCGCTCGATCGTTTGAGCACACGCGGTTTGTCTCTCGCACAATGCGCGGCAGTGCGCCGCGCCTTCGACGAAGCAACCCTCGCACTGTGTCAAGGGCAATTTCTCGACCTCGCGTTCGAGACGCGACTCGATGTGACACCAGACGAGTATCTGCAAATGATTCGCGGCAAGACGGCCGCGCTGGTTGCCGCGTCCACGCGCATCGGCGCGATGTTGGCAACCGAGGACGCGCGCATCGTCGAGGCATTCGCGCGCTTTGGTGAAAACATCGGTTGCGCGTTTCAAATCACCGACGATGTGCTCGGCATCTGGGGCGATCCTGCGGTGACCGGCAAATCGGCGGCAACGGACATTTTGGCGAAGAAAAAATCGCTCCCTGCCATCATCGGCTTGAGCGATGCGCGCATTGGCGCGGCGATGCGCGCGCTGTACGCACAAACGACCTTGACACAAGACGATGTTGCGCGCGTGCTCGCGCTCCTCGAACAAATCGGCGCGCGCGATCAAACGCAAGCATACGCCGATGAATTCCGCGCGCGCGCATTGGACGCGCTGAACGCGACCAACATCAACAATCGCGCGATGGAGCAATTGCACGAGTTGGCAGAGCGGATGACGCGGCGCGTCAAGTAGGGCACATAGCAACTGGAGAATTCGCGTCAACGAATGGACAACGAATAAACGAATGCGAGCCGCGCGGATTCGTTTATTCGTTCAGGATTCGTTGACGCGGTTTCTCAAATCATTATCGCAAGGTCTATATTCTCTCGACTTTTCCCCTCGCTTGTCAATAAACCTCCACCACCTCAAAGTACGGAAACGTCTCTGCCTTGATTGACCCCGGACAACCAATCTCACCGCTGAAGATTCTCACGTACCCCTCGAACACGCGCACGTTGTCGGGATCGTACATCCGCGCGCCGGCGGGTGGCTTCCATTTCACCTCTGCTGTGATTTGAGTGCGTTGCGCGTCAATGAACAATGTGCGACGATCCAAGCCCACATAGCCCGCGCACAAAGGCAAGGTGGCGGTGGTGAACCCATAGCCCTGCACGCGCACACGCTTGTCGCGAAATGCGTCGGGGTTTTTCAAAATCTCGTTGACAGAAACGAACGTGGGGGTTGTAGGTACAAGTGGCGTTGGGGTGAGAGTCGGTACGATGGGACGCGGCGTGGTGGGAATGGGAGAGGGTGTGTGAGTGGGCTGGGATGCACCGAATCCAGTACATCCAACAAGTAGGAAAACAACGGCAAGCGTGATGAGCCAAGTCCGCTTCATCATTGCCTCCTTGACGACGGAGGACGAAGGACGGAGGACGGAGGATTACTTTTTTCTCCACGAAGGTCACGAAGCACCACCAAGTTACTTTTTTTCGTGACCTTCGTGTCCTTGGTGGACGGAAATCCTTCTTCTGCATAATGTCTATTTTTCTTTCGTCTTTCGTTCTCCGTCATCTTCGCTTCCACATCACCAATACAATCGCGCCAAAGAACAGCGCAAGCACGAACAAAATCACTTCGAGTGTGCGTAGTAGGTTTGTGTCGAACGGTGTCACCACGCGCGGTATCGGCGTTGGTTGCGGCGCGCGCGCGCGTTCATCACGCGCTTGCGCGATCCAAGTCGGCGATGGGACGAGTGTGGCGGTCGCTGTGGGTGGCACGGGTGTTGCTGCGATTGTGGGTGTACTCGTCGCTGTGGGGGAGATGGCGGCGACACCAATGCGCGGCGGAGTCGCGCTGCGCGCCTTTTCGGCTTGCCAGTCAATCGTCGCGCTGGGTTGGGGAGCAAGTGGCGCAACGGCTGGTGCAATCAACGTCGGTTGCGGTGCGCGTGTCGGCGCGGGTGGCTGGGTCGGTTCAGCACGCAACGCGCCGGCTTGATCGCGCGCGGGCGTCGGCGGCGCGGCGGCAATCGCCAACGTCGGTTCGGCAAACTCACTCGCGGCAGAAGGCATCGGCGCGCCAGTGACGCCACTCCACTGCATCAGCACGTCCACGCCGATTACCGCGAGCAACAACAAGGTCGCTAGTGCCGCGCCGAATTGTGCCAAGCCGAACGCGAGCGACACGCGTTGCGCGCGCGGCGCGGGCATCGGTAGCGTGAACGATCGCGGCAACGCGGGTGCGGGCACTTGCTTGACCAACGCAATCGTCCAGCGTAGCGACTCCAACGACGCGCGACACGTCGCGCAGTCGGCTAGGTGTTGTTCGATGGTAACGCGCTCGCGCGGTGACAGACGATTGTCCACGTACTCCGACAATCGTTCTTCCACCCATTGATGCGCACGCGCCGAGTTATTTTGCCCAAACATAATTACACTCGCTCACTCTTTAGACGATATTGCGCGGGTACAAGTTCCCTGTGCTGGACAAGAAAATCGCGCAGGGCGGCACGCGCGCGACTGAGGCGCGATTTGATCGTGCCAAGATTCGTACCCAGCGCGTCTGCCGCCTCCTCATAACTCAACCCTTCGATGTCTATCAAGACCAACGTGAGGCGTTGCTCGTGTGGCAACGTTGCCAAGCCGCGTTGAATCAACGCGCCGAGTTCGTGGCGTTCGGCAACTTCGTGCGGCGATTCGGACGCCGCGCGCTCTAATCCTGCGGCGGGTTGATCGGGATTGAGCAACAG
>JAOACU010000120.1 GCA_026417715.1 Anaerolineae bacterium
GTATCCGCGCGGTTCGTTGGGCATCGTCACGGTGACGGTACCCGCAGGCGAACATCGCGTTGTGTTTCGTTTTGAAGAGACGCCCTTGCGCTTGGCGATGAATGTGGTATCATTGGTAACACTCGTGGGCATTCTCGTCGGTATGTTCGCAAGACGACGGCGCGCATTCATCGTGTTGATCGGTGCGCTGATTCTGCTTGCGATGTTGTTCGCATGGCGCGCGAATGCGCCGCGCGCGCCTACACCAATCGCGGTGAACGCGACACTCGACGCGCGTGTGCAACTTATCGGTTACATGACCGAGCGCGTGGACGAATCGTTACGTGTAACGTTACATTGGCTTGCGCTCGCCGAGATGGATCGCGATTATCACAGTTACGTGCATCTACTCGACGCTGCTGGCAATCTCGTCGCGCAGAGCGATGGTGTGCCCGATCAAGGTCTCACGCCAACGACGCGTTGGTTGCCCGGCGAAATCATCAGCGATCGTCGCATCATTGTTCTGCGCGACGTGTCGCCGGGTGAGTATCGTCTGCGCGCAGGGATGTACTTGCCGCGCGAAGATGGGTTCGAGAACTTGGGTGCCCCGATTGAGTTATCATTCCAAAAACCTTGAGGCATAAATGACGTTCAAGTTGGTTGTGGCGGATTTGGATGGTACGCTGCGCGCGAATCAACAAGCGTTTACGCCGCGCTTGCGCGACGCGGTGCAGCGCGCGCAAGAACGTGGTGTGCGTGTTGTCATCGCCACTGGACGAATGTATCGTACGTCGGCGCCGTTTGCGCGCGATTTGGGTTTGAGCACGATCATTTGCGATCACGGCGCGACGATTCGTGATGTGCCGTCGGAGAAGATATTGTTTCAAAAGACTGTGCCGTTCGATTTGGCGCGCGAGGTGATTGCGCGCGCGAGCGATGATTTGGGCGTAGTGGCGTGCATCGCTGAAGAATTTTACACACCGCGCATTTCACCGAGTATCGAAAAATTTGTTGACATCTATCGCGATTATTTGCACATCGTCCCCAACCTTGCCGATGCGTTGCCCGGCGAACCACAAAAAATCATCTTTATCAACGATGAATCCGTCACCGAGTCATTGTTTGTCGAGTTGAAAATTCATTTTGGTCAAGTGTTGCAAGTTGTGCAGTCGTGGCGTACTTACGTGGAACTCACGCATCGCGACGCGTCGAAGGGCAATGCCGCCGCGTGGTTAGCGCATCGGTGGGGAATTCCACGCGAACAAGTCATCGCGCTGGGTGATCAAGACAACGATCGTTCGATGATCGAATGGGCGGGCTTGGGCGTCGCGATGGGTAATGCGATCGAACGTCTCAAAACGATCGCCGATTTCGTCGCGCCGAGTGTAGAAGAAGATGGCGCGGCGGTGGTGATTGAGAAGTTTGTGCTGAATTCAGATTACACAACCGCAGACGGCAGACCGCCGACCGCAGAAGAGCGCGGCGGTCATCCGTCGGCGGTCAGCGGTCAGGTGAAATGAACACACAGATTCTTCCAGCCACTGATCCTAACGCATTTGCGTACGCTGTGCAACTGTTGCGCGAGCATCGCGTCATTGCATTTCCTACCGATACGGTGTACGGTGTCGGCGCGCACGGATTCAACGAACACGCAATCGAGCAAATCTTTGTGGTCAAGACGCGCGAGCGCGGCAAGGCGATTCCGTACTTGCTTTCCGACGCCGAACACCTCAACGTAGTTGCGCGCGACATTCCCGATGCGGCGCGCGTGCTGGCAACGAAATTCTGGCCTGGCGCGCTCACGCTCGTCGTTCCTGCGTCCGCGCGCGTACCCAAGATTTTGATTGCCGGCGGCGACACCGTCGCTGTGCGCGTGCCGAACAATCGCGTGACGCGCGCGTTGATTGACGCGCTCGGTGTGCCACTTGCTGCGACCAGCGCGAACATTTCAGGCGGACGCGATCCCGCCAATGCACAAGAGGTACTCGCACAACTCGAAGGGCGCATTCCACTCATTCTCGATGGTGGCGCCACGCGCGGTAACGTTCCGTCCACCGTTGTTGATGTGACGGTTGACCCACCCAAGATTTTGCGCGTGGGTGTGATTGCGGCGGAAGAAATCGAACGAGCGCTAGGAAAACAAGTCGTGTAGTCGAATAGTCGCGTAGTCGAATAGTCGTATAGTCGCGTAGTCGAATAGTCGTATAGTCGCGTAGTCCAAAACTACCTGATTGTTCGACTACCTGACTACCCGACTATGCGACTATTTGACTAACTGACTGTGTGACTATGCTCATTGGAATTGACGCTTCGCGTGCGACGAGCGCGCAGCCCACAGGCACGGAAATCTACTCGCGCGAACTTATCCGCGCGCTGCTGGCGTTGGATCGGCGCAATCACTATCGTTTGTATACACGAGAGCGTGTCGCTTTTGATTTTTTTGCTCCACGCGAGTCGCGAGTGGCGAGGGGCGAGTGGCGAATTGCGAGGGGCGAGTTCGGAAGCTAGAGGTCAGAAATCAGAGATCAGCATTCCGAACTCCGAACCCCGAATTCCGAATTCCGAACTCGCAACTCCGAACTCGTACGAACCCGCGCGACACTTGCGCATCTTCCTCACACGCACCAACGACTATGCCGAAGATGTGCGGCGAATGCGCGAGTTACTCGCGGTGTTGTCGAGCGTGAGTGGCAAGGATCGGTTTACGTTCTTTGTACCGAATCCGCAAGGCATCGTCCAACTCGATTTTCCGAATCATTCGACAAGTTACAGTCAGGTGCAACATACCTTGAGCGAATTGTTGCGCGAGTGGGGCAGGTTAGAAGTGTTGTAAAAGTGGTGGGGATTGTCTCATCTTTGTTTTTCTTGACACTCATCGAAACCTGAATATACTATGGGCAACTTGTGCGGCGACGAATGTCGTGCTTTCCCCACTAATCTCCTCGGGAAGGAGGTGATGCGATAGACGAACCCCCGTTACATACTTTTCCCTCATTTCAACAATCTTTGAAGGAGGAGATGGAATGAAAAAATTGATGTTCGTCCTTGTTGGCTTGCTAGCCATTGCATTGGTTGTGGCGTGCGCACCCACGCCTGCGCCTGCACCTGGAGCACAAGTCGTTAAAGAGACGGTAGTGGTCAAGGAAACCGTTGTTGTTCCGCAAACCGTTGTTGTGCCAGCCACACCTGCCCCAGCCGCCGCTACACCTGTTGCGACCAAGCCCCCTGCCGCGCCCGGCGGACGCCTTGCCCTCGTCAAAAGTCGCGGTAAAGTGATTTGCGGTGTAAACGATGCTCTACCCGGCTTTAGCGCGCTCGACAAAGCCACAGGTCAATTCTCCGGCTTTGATGCCGACTATTGCCGCGCTGTTGCCGCCGCCATCTTCGGCGATCCCAAAGCCGTTGAATTTCGCCCCTTGAACACCGGGCAACGCGGTCCGGCACTGCAAACCGGTGAAATTGATGTCCTCATCCGCAACACCACATGGACGGTTAGCCGCGATACCACCTGGGGACTCTTCGCGCCGACCACGTTCTATGATGGTCAAGGGATTATGGTGACCAAGAAACTTGGTGTCAAAACCCTCAAAGACCTGAAAGGTGCGACCATCTGCGTACAATCCGGCACGACGACCGAGTTGAACTTGACCGATCAGATGCGCGCAGCGGGCGTGGATTTCAAGCCCGTTGTGTTTGCGGACATTGATCCTACCTACACCGCATACGAACAAGGACGTTGCGATGCGGTCACCAGCGACAAGTCGCAGTTGGCAGCGCGGCGTACCGTGATGAAGAATCCAGCCGACCACGAAATTATGGACATCACCTTGTCCAAAGAGCCGCTGGGACCAGTCGTGCCGCTGGGTGACGATCAATGGTTCAACGTTGTCAAGTGGACGGTCTATGCCACCATCCAAGCCGAAGAGTTCGGCATCACGTCCAAGAACGTGGACGAGATGACCAAGAGCACCAACCCGGACATCAAACGCTTTTTGACCGACGAAGGGTTGGCGAAGAACTTGGGCTTGTCTGCCGATTGGACCGTCAAGGTCATCAAAGCCGTTGGCAACTATGGTGAAATCTACGACCGCCATCTAGGTCCTAACACACCTCTCAACATCCCGCGCGGTCTGAATCAACTTTGGACTAAAGGCGGTCTGCTCTACGCCCCTCCATATCGCTAGAGTCACGCCACACGCGAGACCTGTCAGGTTTCCGAAAACCTGACAGGTCTCAACAAGGAGACAGCCTTGACGACCACATCCTCGCAACGCGCCATTCCTTTTTGGCGCGATGTGCGCGTCCTCACGATTCTCAGTCAAGTGATCTTTGTCATCGTGCTCGCGCTTGTCGCTGGCTTTCTCTATTCGAATCTCTCGACCGCGATGCGCGAGCGCGGTTTGGTAGCGGGCTTTGATTTCCTGCAACGCGAATCCGGTTTTGAAATCGGTGAAACCCTGATTCCCTACAAGCCCTCCGATACTTATGCACGCGCGTTTGTTGTCGGTGTGTTGAACACGTTGATCGTAAGCATCATTGGTATTTTCTTCGCAACGGTTCTCGGTGTGTTCACCGGCATTGCGCGCTTGTCCTCCAACTGGCTGATCAATCGCATCGCCGCCGCGTACATCGAAATCATTCGCAATACTCCATTGTTGGTGCAACTCGTCTTCATCTATTTTGGCGTTTTCGTGAAACTTCCCCCCGTGCGCGATACACTCGAGTTCGGCGGAATGATCTTTGCGAATCAACGAGGTGTCTTTATTCCGCGTCCTATTCCCACAGCCACCTACGATCAGTGGTTGAGTTTTATCCTCTTTGCGATTCTTGGCGCGTTCTTCTTGTGGCTTTTCCTCTCACGTCATCCGCGTTACCGTTATACGTTTTATCCGCTCACCGTGCCGTTTGCGTGGTTCGTTGTCTTGCCACTGGTGGGATGGTTTCTAGTGGGAGCCGCGCCAATCACATTTGAAATTCCCGAACGTGGACGTTTCAATTTCACGGGTGGCATCGCACTTTCACCAGAATTCAGCGCGCTCTTGAGTGGCTTGGTGATCTACACTGCCGCCTTCATCGCCGAAGTCGTGCGTGGCGGCTTGCAGGCGGTCAAGCGCGGACAACTCGAAGCCGCGCGTTCGCTGGGGTTGACTGAAGCGCAAATGTTGTACCTCATCGTCTTTCCGCAAGCATTACGTGTCATTGTGCCACCACTCACGAGTCAGTATCTCAACCTTGCCAAGAACTCGAGTCTTGCCATCGCGATTGGTTATCCCGATTTGTTCAACGTGGGCGCAACGATTGCGAATCAAACCGGGCAACCGGTGCCAGTGATTATGCTGATTATGGCAACGTACCTGACGATGAGTCTGATCACCTCGCTGTTGATGAACATCTACAATACGCGCGTTCAAGTGCTGGAGAAATAAACGATGACTACAGCCGAGACTCTCGAACCGCCGCGCACGTCGGTCGGCGTCATCGGATGGTTGAAAAAGAATTTGTTTAGCACGTGGTACAACACCGCGCTGACGCTCATCGCGCTCTGGTTTCTCTACACGATTCTCAGCCAGATGATCGTGTGGGCGTTCACCAGTGCGCGCTGGGAAGTGATTACGGCGAACTTGCGGTTGTTTATGGTGGGACCGTTTCCGCCGAGTCAAGTGTGGCGCGTGTGGCTTGTGCTCTGCATCGTCTCGACGTTGATGGGACTTTCGGGCGGTGTCTTTGGTGGAACGATGCGCACGTTTGCGCGCTGGCTCGCCGCGTCGTACGCCACGCTCATCGTGCTCGATGTGATTGCGGAGCAAACGCGTCCGTTCGATGTGTTCGCACAACGCTTGGCACAAGGTGGTGCAAGTGAATTTTGGAACGCGTTGCCGGGCATCGTTTGGCTCCTTATCAATCTGGGATTACTCGCGGGTGGATGGCTTGTCGGACGCGAACGCGCGCGCTGGCGCGTGCATGTCGTGATAGCATGGTTTGTGTCTTTCTTTGTCACCGTCGCGTTGCTACAAGGATTCGGCAAAGACACGTGGCTTCCCGAAATCGGCACGAACTTGTGGGGTGGTTTATTGTTGACGTTTATGCTGGCAGTCGTCAGCATCGTCGTCTCGTTTCCGCTGGGCGTGTTGTTGGCATTGGGACGCCGTAGTAAATTGCCTGCGATCAAAATTTTCTGCATCCTCTACATCGAACTGATACGCGGAGTGCCGCTAGTCACAATCCTGTATATGACCCAAATTATGCTACCGCTCTTTTTGCCCGGGCAATTACGCATTGATAACGTCACGCGCGCGATTGCGGGGATGACACTCTTCACCGCCGCGTATCTGGCGGAGAATGTGCGCGGCGGTTTGCAAGCCATTCCTACCGGACAAATCGAAGCGGCACACGCCTTGGGTTTGAACGATGCGTTGACTACACTCTTCATCGTCTTGCCACAAGCATTGCGGATGGTGATTCCTGCAATCGTTGGCTTGTTCATCAGTTTGTTCAAGGACACGACGCTTGCCACCATCGTCGCACTACTCGAATTGTTAGGTGTAGCGCGCAGCGTCCTCGCCCAAGCCGAATTTATGGGCTTGCAGACCGAAGTGTATCTGTTCATTGCCGCCATTTTCTTTGTGTTCAGTTACGCGATGTCGTTTGCGAGTTATCGTGTGGAAGAAGCGTTGGGTGTGGGGAAGAGATAAAAAGAGGAGAGAGACTATGGACGTTGGAATGGTTAGCGGTGTGCGCGATATGATCATTGTGCGCGATCTACACAAATGGTTCGATCGGCTACACGTGTTGAAGGGTATCAACCTCACCGTGAAAACCGGCGAAGTCGTGGTGATTTTTGGACCTTCAGGTTCGGGTAAATCCACGTTCATCCGTACGATCAACCGTTTGGAAGAACATCAGCGCGGCACGATCATCGTGGATGGCATCGAACTGACCAACGACATTCGCAACATCCACGCGATTCGCCGCGAAATCGGGATGGTTTTTCAATCGTTCAACCTGTTCCCACATTTGACCGCGCTACAAAACATTACGCTGGCGCCAATGTGGGTGCGTCGCTGGCCCCGTGAACAAGCAGAACAGATTGCGATGGATTTGTTGCGCCGCGTCGGCATTCCCGAGCAGGCGCACAAATACCCCGCGCAACTTTCGGGTGGGCAACAACAACGCGTGGCAATTGCGCGCGCACTGGCAATGCAACCCAAGATTATGCTGTTCGATGAACCCACCAGCGCACTCGATCCCGAAATGATCAAAGAAGTTTTGGATGTGATGATCGAGTTGGCAAAATCGGGAATGACGATGTTGTGCGTGACGCACGAAATGGGTTTTGCGCGCAGTGTCGCCGATCGAATGGTGTTTATGGATGGGGGACAAATCATCGAAGAAGGAACGCCAGAGCAAATTTTCAACAACCCTCAACACGAGCGCACCAAGTTGTTCTTGTCACAGATTTTGCACTAGGATAAAAAGTAACACACGTCGCAAAACGGCGTGTGTTATTTTTTACACAGTTTGTTTTTGACAGATTGCCGTATTCGGAATATACTATATGCAGATATTCTGCGGTGACGATGCCGTATAGGTTTTGTCTTGCCAATGCGTCTCGACAGGCGCGCACCATCGCGCTGTCGAGATTTTTTATTTGGCAATATCTGAATTCAAGACGCATCACGTTGTAGTAGTTCTGACGAGGGGGCTACTGATACGGTGCGCTTGAAAAAGAAAGGGGGGATGTCCGAACAAACAGAACTGTTGATTATCGAACAATTAAATCCTCGCTGAGGAGAAGGAGAGAATGAATCGAAAAACCCTCGTCATTCTGGCAGGATTACTAGTCCTGACCATAGCGCTCGTTTCCTGTGCCCAGCCGACACCTGAAGTCAAGGTGGTCAAGGAGACGGTAGTCGTCAAAGAAACCGTCCCACCAGTAACAGTCAAGGAGACGGTGGTCGTCACGGTGGTACCTCCCACTGCGGCGCCTCAAGCCACACCAACACCACGTCCCTTGCCGCCAACCGCCAAGTTGGAAATTGGTGGGAATGGCCTGAACAATGTCCCCGTCAATACCGCTGTGCAATTGCTTTCGTCGGGCGTGGATCCCAAGGTGCCCGTCACGCGAACCGTGTGGACGCTGACAGCGCCGCCCGGCTCGCAAGCCAAGATCAAAGACCCGAATGCTGCCAAGACCGAGTTCACCCCCGATGTGCCGGGTACCTACAAAGTAGATGTCGTCTTGCAGAATGCGGCAGGGTCTAGCCCAATGGCCTCTGTCAAGATTCACGCGGGAACGCTCGTGGGCGATCCAGAAAAGAATTGTAAAACGTGTCACCCTGCACAAACGACAGACATAATGAAAACCAAGCACGCCAAAGCGAATGTCTTGTGCGAGCAATGTCACGGTCCCGCCAGTCAGCACCTCAAGGGTGAAAAGGTGATGACGGTCACCCACGACGACAAAGCGTGTGATGTCTGCCACAATGTGCCCGGTCGTCCGACGAGTGCATCGCTCAAGAACGCTAAACACTATAGCGGCACTACGTTTGAGGAAATCACCGGAC
>JAOACU010000011.1 GCA_026417715.1 Anaerolineae bacterium
ACTGGGAAAAATCGAATTGGGTGGATGGAATCAGTTGTATGCGTTCCGCAATCCGCCACCTGAATTCTTGGAAAAAGAAATCGCGCCGTTCGCCGATTGGCTGATTTGGCACTTGCTCATCTCACCGAAACTCGAATTGATGGAAGCAAGTGCAACGCCGTTGGGCAAGGACGCGTATCGGATTCGACTTGTGGTGCAGAACACGGGTTGGCTGCCGACCTATGTGACGAAACTCGCGCAGAAGAACAAACTGGTGCGTGGCATCGTTTGCGAAATCGAATTGCCGAAAGGTGCGACGTTGGAAACGGGCAAATTGCGCGAAGAGTTTGGACAACTGGAAGGACGCGCGTACAAGCCCGCCGCGCCTGTCGGTTGGAGTTTCAACGATCAAACCGAAGAGCGACTCAAAGTCGAGTGGGTCGTGCGCGCACCGAAAGGCGGTGTCGTGAAGGTGACTGCGCGGCACGAGCGCGCGGGTGTGGTGCGCGCAAAAGTCAAATTGTGAAAACGTGCCAAAGATCCAAATTTTCCAGCATTGACACACGTTGTCAACATGGTATAATCGAGCGCAGAGTCACGCAATCACAATGACCGACGATAAAACAATTTCGCACATACGCGCACTGTGAAAAGGGACGCTCGCTTCATATCGTCTGCACGACCGCGGCACCCGTGCTGGTCGTTATCACGGTCTATGAGCCGCGCCCTCCGAAATGGGTTACACCGACTCAAAGGAGAACGAGCAAATGAAATGCACGATTCGTGATTGTACAGGAGAATACGAAACACGATACATTGTTCACACAGTTCGCCACAAAGGCAAGGTGATTGTCATTGATAACGTGCCTGCAGAGGTGTGCGATGTATGCGGAGATGTTTTGTTGTTACCTATAACTGTGTGCGCGCTCGAGCGAATTCTAACGCGACGCAAGCGTGCGGTTCGTACTGCGCCTGTGTATGAGTACGAACGCGTCGTCGCGTGATTGGTGAAATTACAGACCCGTCAGGTCGCGCCAAACCTGACGGGTTTTTGCACAGCGTTGGCAAATCACCCTGTTGGATTTCATTTCATTCGAGTTCGACAAAATGGAAACCTCAATTGCAAAATCCCAATCGCGTTTCGTGTGGCTCGTTGCATACGCGATTGTATTCGTTTCGTTTTTCGATAATCACTCGCTCTTGCCAATCATTGCGCCGTACGCGCAATCGTTAGGCGCATCCGTCGCGCTCGTTGGGTTGATCGTTGGCGCGTACTCGGCGGTGAATTTGCTCGGCAATCTGGGCGCGGGCTATTGGATGGATCGGATCGGACGCAAGTTGCCGCTCGTCGCGGGCTTGGTGATTGTCGGTAGCGCGCTTGCGCTGTATCCGTTCGCCACCGATCCGTACGCGCTCTTGGGCTTGCGCGTGGTGCACGGATTCGGCGCGGCGTTGGTGTCGCCGGCGTCGTTAGCGTACATCGGCGATACTGCGTTACCTAAGACGCGCGGGCGCGCGATGGCGTTCTACGGCGCCGCCATCGGCTTGACGGTGTTGATTGGTCCACCGCTGGCAGGCGTGCTGCGCGATCGCTTGGGCTATGCCTACATCTTTGCGATGCTGTCCGCACTGATGTTTCTCGTTGTCGTTCCCGCGTTCATCTTCATCGGTGAGAGTTTGACGCGCACTGAACGCGCGCGCGTGAATCCTCTACACTTGCTAAAGAATCGGCGGCTCAGTTTGGCATACACCTCCGCGTTCTGTCTGATGGTCTCGTTGGGTGGGCTGATCGTTTTTCTGCCGCTCACAGGGCAAGCGTTGGGATTGCCTTCTGCGCGCGTAGGAATGCTGTTTGCAAGTTTCGCGCTCGCGGCGATTCTCGTTCAGATGTTACCGTTCGGACGAGTCTCGGATCGCTGGGGGCGCGAACGCGCGATGATGCTTGGACTCGCGCTGATCGCGCTCGGTTTGTTCGCGCTCGCGCTGATGCAACAGTGGGAAACGTTGCTACTCGCGATGTTTGTGTATGGCGTTGGCTTTGGCTTTTTGTTTCCGGCGATGACCGCGTTGCTAGCGGATGAGACGACGCCACAAACGCGTGGCACCGCATCGGGAATTTTTACGGCAGTGTATTCGTTGGGCGTGACTGTGGGAACGAGCGCGGCAGGCGCGTTGGTGTGGTTGCAACAAAACGCGCAGATTCATCCGTTCCACGTTGCCGCGCTAATCGTGGTGTGTGGCTGGATGTGGGTGGCAGTGAACGCACGGCGCTAATACCGCTTGACACGCATCCCTATCCGCCATACAATCCAATCGCCCAATCACCTAATCACCCAATTACCCAATCACCCAATCACCCAATCACCCAATCACACGGCGGAGGTTGCGATGCCCCAGTTACCCACACACATTTTTGGAATGCACGATCCCGGCGCGGAATCATTGTTCACCAGTGCAGGCAAAACCGGCTGGGTGGTCATAAGTGTCCAAGTCAATCCCCCTGATCACAATGGGGATTTCTCCGCGCTCACCAATGCTGGGCTAGTTCCCATCGTTCGGCTCAACAACGGGTACGGGACCGCCGGCACCGTTCCGCCTTCTGCCCAGTACGACACTTTTGCTCAACAATGCGCCGCGTTCGTTGCCAACTCGCGCGGCGCGAACATTTGGGTTATCGGGAATGAAACGAACAGTCCTTGGGAACGCCCTGGCAATCTCAACGGACAAGGTGGCGAAGTCATCACACCGACGCGTTACGCGCAATGCTTTGCCAAGTGTCGTAGCGCGATCAAAAAACTTGCAGGACGCGCAGACGATTGGGTGATTCCTGCCGCGCCCGCGCCTTGGAACAATCAAACGACCTACACAGGGAACGCGAGTGGCGATTGGGTCAAATATTTTCAGGACGTTCTGAATCAATGCATCGCGCTGAACGCCAAACCTGATGCGATCTCGCTGCATACGTACACGCACGGACTCGATCCCAGTTTGGTGAGCATCAATCGTCCGATGGATCCACCGTTTCAGAATCGGCAATTCGAGTTTCGCGCGTATCGTGATTTCGTTGCGGCGATCCCTGCATCGTTGAAAACACTTCCGATTCTCATCACCGAAACGCAAGCCCAACCTTGGGAAGATCGCAACGTCGGTTGGATTCGCGCCGCGTTCAAAGAGATTGACGATTGGAACGCGGTGGCGACCAATCAACCGATTCAAGCCTTAGTGTTGTTTCGTTGGCAACGCCTTCCCGCCGATCCGACGGGTTGGAGTATCTCGAATCGTCCTGCGCTCATTGCCGATTTTCGCGCCGCGCTCCAAAACGACTATCGCGTGCGTCTACCGAATCAACCTCCACCTCCACTTGATCCGGTCGCGCAAGCCGCGATTGCCGCTGCGAAGAAATTAACTTGGATGCCGATCAACGATCAAGCCGCGCTCTACAAGTTTGCCCAAGCCAACAATCTGGGCTATCCTCAGACCGATGAATTTGAATTCACCTACAACAACGAAACATACGTTGGTCAGGTGTTCAATCTTGGCATTGTCTATGTCAAAAAAGGGGACTGGGGCAATGTCAAGTGGGTGAAGAAACCGTAATCGAGGATGTACTACGGAGGAGAAGAATCAGGAGTAGAACTCACAAGAAATTTCGTCACGTAATGGTTCAAAGTGTTTGGTGTTGCGCGTGAGTAATGTCTTTTTATAGACGCGCGCGGTTGCCGCAATCAGTGCGTCGGGAAGCGAAAGACCTTGATGCCGATATTTGTTATACAATTCACCAGCAACCCGCGCAATGGTTTTAGTCACAGGGATTCGCTTCATCATACTCAACAGTGCTTCATAGCGTACTTGCTCGTATGAACTTTTGATGCCTGCCCATAGTTCTGCCTCGGTGATGACCGAGAACCACACGGTAGTAGTGCCATCAAGTATAGGTTGAACAAAAGGCACAACGACATCCTTGCCGCGAAAGTTATCTACCAGTACGGTTGTATCGAAGAGGTACTCAGGCATCTTTGTATATCTCTTTCAGGCGTTCTTCCCAACTGGCACGAAGGGCGTTCGTCCACTCTACCGCGTCGCCGATGTCCTCACGGTTTGCCCACATCCCAAACGCTTCGCGCGCAAGTTGGACGCGTTCTGCGCGTGCAGATTTACGGTCACGCGACGCCAATTTGACTTTACGTGGCGTGGACGGCATAATCTTGACACGTACAATCTGCCGTCTTCGTAATTTAACTTTCTCAATCGGAGTGAGCACGCCCTTGTCATAAATGGCTGTGATTGTTTGACAAGTTGCCATTTTTACACCTCGATTGCAAATATTCTATCTGATTGGACGTTCGTTGTCAAAGGTCTTATGCCCATCACCCAAATCCATCTGGATACTCAAACTACCACTGCGATTGCGTATGACGCGCCGCGTCCCCAACCTTCCGATTCTCGTCGAGGTGATTGGGTCTGGCTCGATGTCAATGTCCCTACCGAAGACGATTTGATGTGGCTTGCGCGCACGTACAACTTTCATCCACTCGCCATCGAAGATTGTCGCCATTTCAACCAACGTAGCAAAGTGGAAGCGTATCCAGGTTATCTGTTCCTTTCGCTCTCCACGATGTTACGTCGCGATGGCGAACTGGTGTCGCGCGAGTTGGAAGTTTTTCTGGGTGCCGATTTTCTGATCACCGTACATCGCGAACCACTCGACGCGTTGGATTATGCGCGCGCCCATTGGCGCAATCACCAGCGCGCCGATTTTATGCTCTATCTCATCGCTGACCGTATCGCTGATGCATACTTTCCGCTTCTCGACGAGATGGAAGACGAGATTGACGAACTGGAAGACGCGGTTCTGGAAAATCCGACCCAAGCCACGTTGCACCGCATTTTTGTTTTGAAACAACAACTCGTCGCGCTCCGCAAAGTCGTCGCACCGATGCGCGAAGTGATGAACGCGCTGGCAAGTACGCGTTATGCGCTGATTGATGAACACACGGCGCTCTACTTTCGCGATGTGTATGATCATCTCATCCGTATCTACGATCTCATCGAAACCTCGCGCGACCTCTTGGGCAACGCGCTCGATGCATATCTCTCCACAGTCTCGAATCGTTTGAACGAGGTGATGAAACGACTCACGCTCATCACGACTATCTTTATGCCCATCTCGTTTCTCGTCGGCTTTGGTGGAATGAACTTTGCACACATTCCTTTCGACGATGCGCGCGCGTTTTGGCTAATGATCGCTATGTTGATTATCACTCCGACCTTGATGGCAATCTGGTTTTGGCGCAGCAAGTGGGTATAGAGAAACGCAAAACACCAAGACGTAAAACGTGATACGTGATACGTGATACGTAATACGCAATACGAGGATACAATGTGGGAAAAATTCTTCACTGCAACTTCGATTGACCACGCACTTGATTTGCTCGCGCAGTACGGCAGTGACGCACGTCTCATCAATGGCGGCACTGATTTGATGGTGGAGATTGAACGCAAGGTGCGTACGCCGCGCGTCGTGATTGATGTGAGTCGTGTGCCGGGCTTGGATGAGATTCGCTTGGACGATGGCGTATTTCATCTGGGCGCAAGCGTCACACACAACCAAGTCGTTGGCGACGCGCGACTGGTTGCACGCGCGTATCCGCTTGCGCGCGCGTGTTGGCACGTCGGCGCGCCGCAGATTCGTAATCGCGGTACTGTCGCGGGCAACATCGTCACGGCATCGCCGGCAAACGATACGCTTCCGCCGCTCTGGGCAATGGGCGCATGGGTAACGTTGCAAAGCCAAGCGCGTGGCAAACGCGAAATCGCGCTAGAAGAATTCGTGCGCGGCGTGCGCAAGACTGCCCTCGAACCCGACGAAATGCTCACCGAAATTTCTTTCCCCGCGCTGAAAGAGAACGAGTGCGGCACATTCCTCAAACTCGGCTTGCGTCGTGCTCAAGCCATTTCTGTCGTGAACGTGGCAGTGGTGCTGGGATTTGAATCGCCGGCGGTCGGCGGTCGGCGGTCAGCAGTCGAGTCGGCTTGGATCACTCTCGGCTCTGTCGCACCCACGATTGTCGTTGCGCGCGAAGCACAACAATTCCTCATCGGCAAAACGCTCGACGACGAAACGATTGTGCGCGCGGCAGAATTGGCGATGCATGCCGCGCGCCCGATTGACGACATTCGCGGTCCTGCCGATTATCGGCGTGAGATGGTACGCGTACTCGTTGCGCGCGCGTTGCGCCAACTGGGCGACGGCACCGAGCGCGACGTTTTTCCAGCCAAGCCGGTGATGTTGTGGGGCAAAACGGATGGCAAGTTCAGAGTTCGGAGTTCGGAGTTCGGAATTCAGAGTTCGGAGTTCCGTCAGTGGTCGGCGGTCGGTGGTCAGCCGTCGGATGTTATCGAGACAGTGGTGAACGGAAAACGATACACGGTGCGCGGCGCAAGCGACAAATCGTTGTTGCGGATGTTGCGCGAGGACATTGGGTTACAGGGAACGAAGGAAGGTTGCACGGAAGGCGAATGTGGCGCGTGTACCGTGTTCCTCGATGGAATCGCCGTGATGAGTTGCTTGGTACCCGCACCACGCGCACACGGCGCGGAAATCGTCACCATCGAGGGCTTGGTGCGTGACGATGAATTGCACCCCGTTCAGCGCGCGTTCATCGAGACCGGCGCTGTGCAGTGTGGATATTGCACACCGGGCTTTGTGATGAGCGGCGTCTCCCTCCTCGATGAAAAACCTCGACCGACGCGCGAAGAAATCAAACACGCGCTCACTGGCAATCTGTGTCGGTGTACGGGATACTATAAGATTGTTGAAGCGATTGAACGAGCAAGCGCAATACGCAATACGCAATACGTAATACGTAATACGTGATACGTGATGCGTGATGCGTAACAACTAACACGAAAAAGGAGAGTGATAATGAGTCCCAAAATAATCCGCATCGGCATTGTCGTCTTTGTCATCGGCGCGGTGTTGTTTGTGTTCATCCAATTTTTGCCGATTGGACCACAACGCACCAATCCGCCGGTGATTGCTGAACCCAAGTGGGACAGTCCCGAAACGCGTGCGCTGGCAAAGCGCGCGTGTTTCGATTGCCATAGCAACGAAACGGTCTGGCCCTGGTACAGTTACATCGCTCCTGTATCGTGGTTAACGGCTTATGACGCGCAAATGGGGCGACGCGCGTTCAACTTTTCCGAGTGGAAGCCGGGGATGATGAGCGCGTCGGTGATGGAGGAGCAAATTCGGAGCGGCAGAATGCCACTACCGCAATACTTGCTAATGCATCCCGAAGCGCGTCTCACCGACGCGGAAAAGCAAAAATTGATTGCGGGTTTACACGCCACACTGGGTAAGGAAACTCCGCCGCCTGCGACTGCACCAACCACAAGCGAGCAAGCCCTCGTGCAAGAACGTTGCAGCGGTTGTCACGGCATTGATCGTGTCACCAGTGCGCGCAAGACACGCGCCGAGTGGGCAGAGACCGTCGCGCGAATGGTCAGCAAAGGCGCGCGCTTGAACGCAACAGAACAAAACATCGTCATCGAATATTTGAGCAAGACGTACGGGCGTTAGTGGAGAAGGCGGGGGAGAAGGTGTGGAAGAGGGCGAAGAAGGCATAGAAGGCGGAGAAGGCGAGGGGGAAGGCGTAGAAGGCGGAAGAAGGCGTAGAAGGCGGAAAGAAGGCGAGGAAGGCGGGAAGAAGGCGTAGAAGGCGGAAAGAAGGCATAGAAGGCAAAAGACGGCAGAAGAAGGCAACGCCCTCTCTGCCCTCTACAGCCCTCTGTCGCCCTCTTCTGCCTTCTCCCGCCCTCTCCCGCCTTCTGCAGCCCTCTACACCCTCTCCGCCTTCTGCCCCAACAACTCTTCCGCCAGCGCGACCGCACCCCACAACGGCGCATCGTCACCGAGCGCAGCAGGCACGATGTCCACGCGCATTTGCGGTAACGTGTTCGCGCGCGCGGCTTGGCGCACGATTGTCCACCAACGTTCTCCGGCTTTGGACACACCACCCCCAATCACCACACGCATCGGATTCAGCAACGTAATTGCCGTACCAATGCCGAAACCGAGCGCGCGCGCCGCATCCTCCAACACGTTTTGCGCGAGCGCGTCGCCAGAGTCTGCCGCGCGCGCCACATCGGCGGCAGTCAGCGCGTCGCCGTACGCGCGCAAAGTGCTCGATACGTGTGGTTCAGCGCGCAGACGTTCACGCGCGGCGCGTGCGATTGCGGGACCGCACGCCATCGCCTCCACACACCCGCGTCGCCCACAGACACACAACGGTCCGCGCAGATCACAAATCGTGTGACCAATTTCGCCAGCCACCGCATCCGCACCGTTGTAAATTTTCCCTCCGATGATGATTCCCCCACCGACACCGGTGCTCACCGTGACGTACAACAACGAGTCACAGTCGCGTCCCGCGCCAAACCGATACTCGCCGAGCGCGGCAACATTCGCATCGTTGTCCACGCTCACTGGCGCGTTGAATTCGGCTTGGAGTTGATCGCGGAGCGGTGTGTCTTCCCAACCAGGGATGTGATGCGAGAGGAGCACGCGCCCACGCGCCGCGTCCACAGGTCCGCCGAAACTCACACCGATAGCGCGCGGTGTCTCGCCCTTCAACAGTTCGCGTGCGAGTGCGCGCATCGTTGCTTGTTCGTACGACGCATCGTGTTGCGGCGGCGATTGGACGCGCGCGAGCGCGCGCCACGCGCGTTCGCCGATGCCGATGATTGCGGCGGAGAGTTTGGTGCCACCATAATCGAGTGCAAGGATGATGTTAGTGTGGCTCATGCGGCAATTTGAGCATCTCGCAGATTGCGTGTGTCAAGATGAGATGCGCGTCTTCAACCAGCGCGTAGGAATTGATCGGCACGTGGATATTCAACTCGACGCGGTCTTTGACTTTGCCGCCATCAAAGCCCGTGAAGGCAACCGTCACCAAACCGTGTTGGTTGGCTACTTCGATGGCGCGCACGATGTTCGGTGAATTGCCACTTGCGGTGAACGCGATTGCCAAATCGCCGGGCTGGCTGTGCGTGATGAGCGGTTCGGCAAACACGGTCTCGTACCCGTGATCGTTCGCGTATGCGGTGAGTGTCGGCAAACTGTCGAATACCATCACCTTGAAACGCGGGCGTTCGGGTTGCACCGTGCCCTTGCCCAAATCGCACGCAAAGTGCGAGGCGGTTGCCATACTGCCACCATTGCCAAACAAAAAAATGCGCCGCCCTTCGGCGCGCGCGCGCTCCAAGCGCGCCACCAGTTCGTTCACCGGCGCCAAATCGAGTTGTTGCAACAAGCGCACTTGCGCTTCGATATAGTCTTTGAGCGAATTCATTTCACTCCTCTGACGAAGATTTTCGGGTAGTGCTACAAAAGTAATGCTGGTAAGGCAACCTGTCACGCTGAGCGCAGCGAAGCGTCTCGCAAAGTCCTTTTGAGAGATTCTTCGGCGCGCAAGGCGCACCTCAGAATGACATCCTCAGCATTACTTTTTGATCACTACCGATTTTCGATTTTCGATTTGCGATTTGCGATTGACAGCGCAATCGGCAATCGAAAATCGGCAATCGAGAATCGCGCGTTCTAACTGGTTGAGGCGCGCGTCTTGCTCCAATATCGGATGTATCCTGCAACCAACGATTCGTAACTGATAGCAACATCGTATTGGCGCGGGTCAACTTCCAAATGCGCCAGTTCTTGCTCTGCCTGCGCTTTGAGTTTTTGCACAATCGTTGCTTCGTCTGCACCTTGTTCAAGTTGCGCCCGCACTGCTTCGCCCCAGGCGACAAGACGTTGCTCCAAATCGTTCCAATGCCATTCGAGGTTACCGCGAAACAAACCAAAGTGCGTGAGACACAAGCCGCTCGCATCGAGCGCGCGCAAACGCGCGATACTGGCGCGCCACGCTTCGATGTCGAGTTCGGGTGGTGCGGTCGGCGGGCGCACGTACGGAACGCCCGGCATTCGTACGCCACCAATGTCGCCGGTGAAGAGCAAGCGACTGTTCAGGTCGAAATAAGCGTGATGATGACGCGCGTGTCCCGGCGTTTCGAGTACGCGCAACGTGGAACTAGGAATCGGAATTTCATCACCGTCGTTGACACTGACGATACGCTCGGCGGGAATCGGGACGATGGTGCCCCACAGCGATTCCAGTTCATCGCCGTACAAACGCGCGGCACTCGCTAACAATTTCGACGGATCGGCAAGGTGCGGCGCGCCGACAGGATGAACGTAGATGCGCGTCCAAGGCAGTTGACGCGCCAACACACTCGCGCCGCTCGCGTGATCGAGATGAATGTGCGTCACGAAAATTTGGCGCAGTGCTTCGAGCGGCGCGCCTGCCGCGCGGATTCCTTCGAGCAAGGTGTCAATCGTCGAAGCGGGTCCTGTTTCGATGAGCGCGGCAGTTTCACCATCGTAAATCAGATACGAGGCGATGGTTTCGACGCGACCTTGAAATTGCAAATCAATTAGCGTGATAGTGGGTGTCAGTGGACGAAGTAGAGCCATTTTGCATTCCTTTGACGAAGGACGGAGGACGAAAGACAAAAGCATTCGTCCTTCGTCTTTCGTCCTTCGTCATCTTACGATATGCGCGTAAATCGCTTCGAGTTCCTCTTCCGAGTAAAAATGAATCACGATCTTGCCACCTTTGCGCGAGCGAAACACTTGGACTTTGGTGCCGAGTGCGTTGCGAAAATCGTTTTCGAGCGCGCGCGTCGCCGCTGGCATCTCGTGCTCTTCACGCGTGGGGCGAGACGTACTCGATGTTGAGCGGCGCTCGGTGGTCAGGGGGCGGCGGTCACCGAGTCGCCGCGCCGCCTCTTCGGTTTGTCGCACCGAAAGACCTTGCTCGATGACTTGACGCAAGAGCGTGTTTTGTTGCTTGGGGTCTTCGAGCGTCAAGATCGCGCGCGCGTGTCCTTCGGTGATGGTATCTTCGGCAAGGGCGGTTTGCACTTCGGGCGCAAGTTTGAGCAGGCGCAGCGCGTTCGCAATCGTTGCGCGATTCTTGCCCACTTTAGCCGCGATTTGTTCTTGCGTCAACCCGAAATCGCTCATCAATTGCCGATAGGCGTGGGCTTCTTCGAGCACGTTCAAGTCTGCGCGCTGGATGTTTTCGACGAGCGCGAGTTCCAACATCTCTTGCGGCGTCGCGCCACGCACGATGACCGGCACCGTCGCGAGTCCCGCGAGTTTCGCCGCGTGCCAACGCCGTTCGCCGGCGATGAGTTGATAGCGCGGCGCAAGCGCGGTCGAATCGGGCGCGGGTGTGACGATGAGCGGTTGAATGACGCCGTGCTCGCGAATCGAATCGGCGAGTTCGCGGAGTGCCTCGGCATCAACTTTGTGACGCGGTTGGCGCGGATTCGGCGAAATCGCCGCCACAGGCACTTGGGTCACTGCGGATGTGACGGCTGAAGGTTGCGTCGGCGGAATCAGCGCACTCAAACCACGACCAAGACCATGTTTGGCTGGAGACATCGAACCTCCTTGACCAAAGACGAAGGACGAAAGACGAAAGAAAATCTTTCGTCATTCGTCTTTCGTCCTCCGTCCTTCGCGTTCGAGCAACTCGTTCGTCAATGCTTCGTATGCTTGCGCGCCGCGCGATTTTGGATCGAACGAGACGAGTGGTTCGCCGAAACTGGGTGCCTCGGCGATACGCACACTGCGCGGAATGATCGTGCGAAAAATCAAATCGGGAAAATGTTTGGCGACTTGTTCGACGACTTGGAACGCGAGATGCGTGCGCGAGTCGTACATCGTCATCGCCATTCCCGCGATGCGGAGGCGCGGGTTGAGATTTTGTTGTACCAGTTGAATCGTTTGCAACAGTTGCGAGAGACCTTCGAGCGCGAGGTACTCGCATTGAATCGGGATGATGACTGCATCGGCGGCAACGAGCGCGTTGACGGTGAGTAAGCCGAGCGAAGGCGGCGAATCAATGAAGACGTAATCATAGCGCGGCGTGACCGCTGTAAGAAGATTCGCCAGCACGCGTTCGCGATTCGGGACGGACACCAGTTCCACTTCCGCGCCAGCAAGTGCTGGCGATGACGGCACCAAATCGAGATGCAAACGCTTGGTGAGCATAATGATTTGATCGAGCGGCACTTGATCAATGATCGCATCGTAAATCGAAAAAACGGGTGTGGTCTTGTCAATGCCAAGTGATGAGGTCGCGTTTGCTTGCGGATCAACATCCACGAGGAGCACGCGTTTTTCGCGCGCCGCCAGATACGCGGCGATGTTGATCGCGCTAGTTGTTTTGCCTACGCCGCCTTTTTGATTCGCAAAGGTGTAAATCGTCGTCATCTCAAAAGATTCGTGGTCGTGCGAGTCGTTCTTCCACTTGGGCGCGCGTTGGAATTGTGGTGACGCCGGGACCTTCGACGCAGAACGATGCGGTGGCGTTGGCAAAGCGCGCGGCTTCAAATGGATCGCTGGTTTCGTGCAAACGCACCAGAAACGCGCCGGCAAACACATCGCCCGCGCCGGTCGGGTCCACTTCGACGGCGGGAAAACCCGGCACGTGCTTGGCGCGTCCTTCAGCAAAGACGACGCACCCTTTGGCGCCCTGCGTCATCACGGCGATACGCGTCAGCGCGGCATACTCGTCCATCAATTCGCGATTGCCGTTCAAATCTTCTTCACTCAACACGAGTACGTCCACGTGTGGCAAAATATCGCGCGCTTCTTCCCACACGCGCGCGCGAATGCGTTGCGTGTCGTCCCACTCGCGCATCCAACCTTGTGGTGTGACGCCAACGAGCGCGTGCGGAAACAGCGTGGCAAAACGCGCGTCCACTTCGCGCGCAAGTGGTCCCAAGTGCACAATCGGCGCGGCGCGCCATTCGAGCGGAATGTCGTCGGGTTGAATATCGTCCGCGCGCGCAAGCAAGAATTGGGTGCGCCGTCCGTCTTTGTAGATGTTGTGAAACGTGGTCGTGCGCGCGGAGGCAACGCGATGAATGGCGATGTCGTGCAACACATCGGGAATGACAAAATCTGGGGCAAGCCGAGTGACGATGCCGGTCTTGCGTCCCAGATTTCGTACCGTCGTGCCCATATACGTTGCCGTACCGCCGACGGTAAAACCGTTTGGCACAACGTCTTGGACGATGTGCCCGATGATGAGAAAGTCAATCATTGTGGACGGAGGACGGAAGACGGATGACGGAAGACAAAGGACGAAAGACGAAGGTCGAATTTCTTTCGTCCTTCGTCATTCGTCTTTGGTCATTTATGCAAAATCATCACGCGCCGATGTTCACCTTCACCGATACTGTGCGTGGTCACAGTGGGATGATCGCGCAGAGTGAGGTGGATGATGCGGCGTTCGTTCGGTGGCATTGCCTCCAAAGTGATGGGCTGACGACTCGCGGCGACGCGTTCTGCCATTCGCCGCGCCAGTTCGCGCAAGGCGCGTTCACGACGCACGCGATAACCCGCTACATCTACGACGACTTTGACGTCCGTGTGTTTAGACGCCAGCATCATTCGCAAAAGGTATTGTAAATCCCGCAAGGTTTCGCCGCGTCGTCCAATCAAGACACCCAAATCGTTTCCCACGATGTTGAGAGTGAACGCGTCAGGTCCCTCCGATTCAGGTGCGGGTGCCACTTCGACGCGCGCGTGAATACCCATACGATTCAGCAGACCTTCGAGGAGTTCTTTGGCATCGCTTTGCACATTGGGTAGGGGAGGCGGTGGAGTTTCAACGCGCCGCGTCATACGCACGATGGCGTTTTCGCCTCCCAAACCGAGAATGCCGCGCGAACCCTCGCGCACAATTTCAATCTCCACTTGCTCGCGCGTCGCATTCAACGCGGCAAGCCCTTTGGCAATGGCATCTTCGACGGTCTTGCCGGAAAATTCGTTGGCTTCAGACATTGTGCCTCTACTTGGTCTTTTTCACCTTGTTTGCCCAAGGTGTGCCCTCGAACAAATTACCCCAACCTGTTGTGAAATACTGTTGAATGATACCAACGATGTTGAACACGATCCAGTACAACGACAAACCCACAGGAAACGAGAGCGAGATGTAACCGATGAAGAGCGGCATCATAATCATCATAGATTGATTCATTTGTGCCGCTTGCGGATCGGTCGCTGGCATCACCATCATTTTTTGTTGCACCCACGTACTAATCAGCACCAACGCGGGAATGATGTAACCGATACCTTCGGGCGTGCGCGCCAAGTTCATTCCCAGAAAATCGCTCTGCACGGGAATCGCAGCGGCTAGCGCAGGCAGAAATGAATAGAGATGTTTCGACAGTTCCATCAATTGTTCGGGTTGTGCGCCCATCACCGTCATAATGGACTGGTACAAGCCGATCATAATGGGCCAGGGAATCAGCGCGGGCAAACATCCGCCCAACGGATTCACGCCGGCTTTTTGATACATTTTCATTTGTTCTTGTGCCAAACGTTCCCGATCCTTGGCGTACTTTTTCTGAATCGCTTTCCATTCATCGCTCTGCATCAATGCTTGTTGTTTCTTCATCGCTTTTTGTTGCTGACTGTAGAACGGAAGCGTAATCGCGCGCACGAGCAACGTGAAAATGATGATCGCGATACCGTATGCGCCTGGAATCGAAACTTGATTCAGTACCGTGTAAATCCACAAGAGTAGGTTGACCATCGGATCAACGATGATCAAATTCCACAAAGGCGTAAGAAAATCCATATCCAAACTCCGTGTTAGAGATTAGAGATTAGAGATTAGGGATTAGAGATTAGAGATTATTTCCGATTCCCCGTCCCCAATCTCCAATCTCCAATCTCTACTTCACCGCCGGCGTTGCCAACTTGCCACTCGTCACATCTACCGACCAACGCACAGTGCCAGTGGCGGCGTCGAGTGCGTACAACAGATGATCGTACGAAGAGACATAGACCATTCCGCGCGCAACAACGGGAGACGAGAGCACGCGTCCGTTAGTCATACGTGACCATTTACCTTGTCCTGTGTTGGCATCAATTGCGTACACGCGCCGATCATCCGAGCCAAAGTATGCCACGCCACTCTCGACTGCGATGGCGGAACGAACGGCATCGCCGGCTTTGAACGGCGTGCTCCACTTTTCTTTGCCGGTCAACGCATCGAGCGCGTAGACGTGTCCGCCGAGCGTGCCGATGTACACCACGCCACCTACGACGGTTGGATTCGTCCAGACCCAGTTCGCGGCAGTGAATTCCCATTTTTTCGCGCCGCTGGTTGCGTCGAGTGCGTACAACTTGGTGAGTCCTGCAGCATACACCAATCCTTCAGCGACGGCTGGCTTGGTCACGACGATACCACCGGCATTGAACTCCCACTTGCGCGCACCCGTCGCCGCGTCGAGCGCGTAGACGCGATGATCGAGCGAGGCGGCGTAGAGCACACCTTGCGCGAGCGTCGGGTCAGCCCACACTTCGCCTTGCGTTTCAAATTCCCACTTTTTTGCGCCGGTCAACGCATCGAGCGCGTAGACGCGTTTGCCATTCGTACCAAAATAGACCAGCCCGTTGTCGCCCACGACGGCACTCGATACAATCGGCGCGGTCGCATCGAATTCCCACTTTTTCGCGCCAGTCGCGGCATCGAGCGCGTAGAATTTGTGATCGAACGCGCCAAAGTACACAAGGTTGTTTGCGAGCACGGGTGTTGCATAGACGGCGATCATCGGTTGCGCTGGGAATTGCCACTTGAGCGCGCCAGTCGTCGCGTCGAGCGCCATTACTTTGCCAGCGGTAGTGCCGGTGTACAGGACATTGTCCACCACGCTTGCGCCCGCCCAACCTGTTGCTGGCATACCGCATGCGGTCAAGAGAAACGCGGCGGCGAAAAGTACGAAGAGCATCAACGCCAACCGCGTGTGTGTTGAGATGTTCAAAATGATTACCTCCGATATCGGGTTTCAGGTTACGGGTTACAGGTTTCAGGTTTGAGGGTCAATCGAGTCCATAAGACCACTAACCTGAAACCTTGAACCTGAAACCTCGAACTTTAATCATACGGCACAGGATCATACCCGCCAGGATTGAACGGATGACAACGGAGCACGCGTTGCAGCGCAAGCCAACCGCCCTTGAGAAAACCGAAATGAGCAATCGCTTCGAGTGAGTATTGCGAACACGTCGGGACAAAGCGACACGCTGGGGGCAAGAAAGGAGAGAGCACGCGTTGATACAAGCGAATCAAACCGATTGCCAGATGTTTCATCTTGCCTTTTTCAAACATTGCGCAACAGGGCGGCGCGTTGCAACACAGTGGCGATTGCCGCGTCTATTTCAGCCAAGTTGCTGTGCGCCGATTCGGCACGCGCAATCCAAATCATATCCCAGCCCGGTACAATCAACGGCAAGTGCCGACGCACGCTTTCGCGCATCCAACGTTTCACACGATTGCGTACTGTCGCCTTGCCGATTTTTCTCCCCGCCACAAACCCAAACCGACAGCGTTCTGTGCCGTTCGGACGCACGCGCAGAATAATCAACGGATGCGTAAACGATTTACCTTCGTCCCACACTTGTTGAAATTCTGCGCCGCGTCGCAAACTGAAAGAACGCTTCATTGAAAAGTATAAAGTAGGAAGTATGAAGGATGAAGGATAAAAAACATTATCTATTCTCCTTTCATCCCTCATACTTCATCCTTCCACCTTATTTCTGCTTCAGCCCCGAACGTGTGCGTGTCACCGTCAAGCGTTTACGTCCGCGCGCGCGGCGCGCCGCAATCACCTTGCGCCCGCCCGATGTACGCATCCGCGCGCGAAAACCGTGTGTGCGCATTCGTTTCTTGCGTTTGGGTTGATAAACTCGTTTGACCACGACATCTCCTTTGCAGTAAAGATAGCACGGTGCATTATAGCATAATCCAGCAAGAGCAACAAATTGTACACACGCCGAGACAACTTGCCGACTTGCTCCTACGCACTAGCCACGTCAATACGTCTTTGCATTTCCGCGCAAACGTGGTAGAATCACCACCACTGAACACTAAACACTGAATACTGAACACTGAATACTGAATACTAAAAAATGCCTCGCATCTACGTTGCGCTCGATCTCGAAACCACCGGCTTGCAAGCCGAACGTGACGCCATCATCGAAATTGGCGCGGTCAAATTTCGCGGTGACGAAATTCTGGGCGAGTGGTCATCGTTGATCAACCCCGGACGTCCGCTGCCTCACAAAATCGCGCGACTCACTGGTATCCACCCGCGCGAAGTCGAACGCGCGCCCGCGCTTGCCCAGGTCTTGCCGCGCCTTGCACACTTTATCGGCGATTTGCCGGTAGTCGGGCACAACATCCAATTCGATTGCAACTTTCTCCAACGCGCTGGACTGAACATTTCCGCCGCGCTCGATACGTTTGAACTCGCGTGTATCCTGATGCCGTATGCTTCGCGCTACACGCTGGGCAGATTGATGGACGCACTGGGTATCCGCTTTGTCCATCGTCACCGCGCGGTGGAAGACGCGCGCGCAGTCAGCCAACTCTTTGTCGCACTCCTTGCGCGCGCCCAGCAACTCGACCCTAGCATCATCGAAGAGATCGCAGATCTCGGTAAACGCGCGCAGTGGCCACTGCATTTGGCATTCCAAGACATTTTGCACGCACGCGCGCGCTATGCCTTTGCCGCTGGTTCGATTGGTGCGCAACTCGCGGCGAAAAATGCCACCACAAACGATTCACTTGGCTTGCTCTTTTTGCGCGATCCTGACGAACGTCCTCTCAAGCCCAAGATGCACACCGATCCGCTTGATGTGGACGCGCTCGCGCATCTCCTCGAACCCGAGGGTTTGTTCGCCCGGCGTTTTGACGGCTATGAATTTCGCGCGCCACAAATCGAAATGTTGCGCGCGGTCGCGCGCGCCTTCAACGATGGCGCAACGTTACTCGTTGAAGCCGGCACTGGCACCGGCAAAAGTCTAGCATACCTCATCCCGGCAATTTACTGGGCGGCGCAAAACAATCATCGCGTTGTCATTTCGACCAACACCATCAATCTACAAGATCAACTCTTCACCAAAGATATTCCCGATGTGCGCCGCGTGGTGCCAGTCGAGTTTCGCGCCGCGCTCCTCAAAGGGCGGTCGAATTATCTGTGCCGCAAGCGTTTTGATCAGATGCGCCAGAGTCGTACGCTGACGGCGGAGCAAGCGCGCGTACTTGCCAAAGTCCTCGCCTGGCTTCCTTCGACGACGACGGGCGATAACGCCGAACTGATGCTGATTGGTCAAGCCGAAAATGCGGTGTGGGCACAACTAGCGAGTGACCCTGATCATTGCACCGCCGACCAATGTGAACGGCGTATGCAAGGCAAATGCTTTTTCTATCGCGCGCGTGAACAAGCCGAACGCGCTCACATCCTCATTGTCAATCACGCGCTCTTGCTTTCCGATTTGATTACCGAAAATCACGTCTTGCCTGAATTCAAATATCTCATCGTGGACGAAGCGCATCACTTGGAAGAGAGCGCGACCAAAGCGTTCGCGTTCGAGGCGTCGCGCGCGTCGCTGGATACGATGCTGCGCGCACTCGCGCACGAACGCGGTGGCTTGTTGGGAATGCTCGCCGGCGCCACGCGCAACTCTGAGGCGCCACCGAATCTCAAGCGCGAGACGCAACGCCTCTTGGACGATGCGGCGCAAGATGTGGAACGTGCCGTGCGCGGCGTGTACGATTTCTACAACGCGCTCGAAAATTTTGTCGCGCGCCAAGAAGCGAATCCGAACGAAAACGAAAGTGGGTACGATCGTCAAATCCGTTTGACGCCCGCACGGCGCTCACAGCCCGATTGGAATCAAGTGGAACTTGCGTGGGACGCGTTCGGGCGTTCGCTGGTTCAAGTACGTAAGGGCTTGGAGCGCATTTATGCTGCGTGGGACGATTTGAGCGAGTGGGAAGTGCCGAGTTATCTTGAACTCGCGGCGGAACTGACTGGCGCGATGCGGCGCATCGAAGAGACCCGCGCGCAGTTGGAAGCCATCATCAGCAAGCCGCGCGCGAACGGAATTTACTGGGTGACGCTCGCAAAGAACAATGGCGATGTGACGCTGCACAGCGCGCCGTTGTATGTGGGCGACTTGTTGCAAAAGCAACTCTTTGCAGATAAAAACACCACGATTCTCACGTCGGCGACATTGTGCGTGGACAAGAGTTTTACACACATCAAAGCACGTTTGGGGATTGGCGATTGGGCAGACGAACTCGCTGTTGGCTCACCGTTCGATTTTGCCAAAGCCGCGCTCTTGTGCGTGCCAACCGATATGCCCGAACCCGGACAACCCGGTTATCAAAAAGCGGTCGAAAGTTTTCTCGTCGAACTCTTGCGCGCGACGCAAGGACGCGCGCTCGTCCTCTTTACTTCGATTTCGCAACTCAACTCCACGTATCGTGCCATCACGCGTCCGTTGGAAGAAGATGAAATCGTTGTGCTGGCGCAAAACCTCGATGGCTCACGGCGTCAGGTGTTGGAAACATTCAAGACCCAAGCGCGCACGGCACTGCTGGGCACGCGTTCGTTTTGGGAAGGTGTAGATGTGGTGGGCGAAGCGTTATCGTGTTTGGTCATCACGCGTTTGCCCTTCTCCGTCCCCAGCGATCCGATTTTCGCCGCGCGCAGTGAAACCTTCGATGATCCGTTCAATCAATACGCTGTGCCAGAAGCCGTGTTGCGTTTTCGACAAGGGTTTGGTCGCTTGATTCGTTCCAAGACAGATCGCGGCGTGGTCGTATTGCTCGATCGGCGCATCCTCTCGAAAAGTTATGGGCGCGTCTTTCTCGAATCACTGCCGCCAGTCTCCAAGTATCAGGGTACGCTCAAAGAATTGCCCGACGTGGCGGCAAAATGGATCGCGCCGCAGTAATGCAATCGCTTGAAATGACAAGGGGACAATCCAAGCGGATTGTCCCCTGTAACTTTTTCTATTCGATTGTTTAGGCAGTCACCACACCTTTGTTGGTTTGCCAAAATTGACCGAACACGTGCGCGCCGACGAGTTGCGCCCAGAAGGATGTAAAGATGACACCGATGACGCAGAGAATCACACCAAAGCCCGCCACGAATCCCGCAATCCACGCGATCAGCAGAGCAATGATATAGTTCGTCAGGTTGGCGCGTACCAAGTCGAATGTGCCGCGAAAATCCCAAAAGGTCGAAAGTTGATTCGACATTGCAAAGCGAACGAGCGCAGCGGGGAACAGCACAGCAACGGCAATGGCAACAATAAAGATCAAACAAGACAAGCAGAGACCAAGCAAGCCCGCCAGTGTTCCCAATGCATTTGCCGCATCGCGACCAGCCGCGCCACCTGCGGCGGGTAACACGGCACTGATGGCAAACATACAACAGTACAGCAAGATAATGGGTGAGACATAGATGAGTGCGCCAACGAACACGTACAACCCTTTCATAAAGTGGTCGCCAAAGTTACTCCACTCGGGCAGTGGTTGCGGTTGTCCGTCTGCGACATTTTTCAGCGTGGTCACCATATAGCCCAGTGCTGCAAAGTTCACAATGGGAATCGCGCTGACCACGCCACCGATGAGAACCTTCATAATCCAATTCGGGTCCTCAAAGACATACGTAAAAGATTTACCAATGTCCATTCTTTCCTCCTTGGGACAGATGTGTGATTCTGTGTTGAATTATAACACTTATCATACTACGATGCAATAGGGGGTCAGGGTTGGTGCAGTGTGGCGACTCCAAGTTGCCAACCACCGACTTGGCACCAGCCCTGAGTGAAAATAGGGCTTTGTCAAAGTCGCTCTTGGGTAGAAAGGGGTTTCTAGACCTCACAGGTCTCGGAGACCTGAGGTCTGAACAAGCCATTTACC
>JAOACU010000121.1 GCA_026417715.1 Anaerolineae bacterium
GAGATTCTTGCTTCGGCTTCGCTCAGCACCGCAAAAAACGCGCCTCAGAATGACACTGTCGGCATTACTTTTTGATCGCTACCTTTTTTGTTTCATCTGCGTTCAAGGTACTGCTTGCGATAGTACTCCAAGTATTCGCCGCTCTTCAACTTGCGCCACCACCATTCATTTTCCACATACCACCGCACCGTTTTGCGCAACGCCTCCTCAAACGTGTGCGTGGATTTCCAACCCAGCGCACATAGTTTGCTGATGTCCAACGCGTAACGCCGATCGTGACCGGGGCGATCGGGAACGTGTTGAATCAGCGATTCGGGTTTGCCGAGCAATTTCAAAATCATTCGCGCCATCACGATATTTTCGGTCTCTTCGCCGGTGCCCACATTGTAAACTTCGCCAATTTTGCCGTGATGCAACACAATGTCAATCGCCTCGCAATGATCGAGCACGTACTGATAGTCGCGCATTTGCTTGCCATCGCCATACAGCGGTAGCGGCAGATTGTCAATCGCGTTGGTGACAAAGAGCGGCACCACTTTTTCGGGATACTGGTATGGTCCGATGTTATTCGAGCCGCGCGTGATGGTGGCACCAACCTTGTGCGTGACGACGTACGCGTGAATCAACAAATCGGCGCCGGCTTTGGACGCGGCGTACGGCGAGCGCGGGAGCAAGCGATCGTCTTCGCGCGAACGTCCCTCGACAACCCAACCGTAAACTTCATCGGTGCCGACTTGGTGATAGCGCAAGCCGAATTTCTTCGCGGCTTCGAGCAAGACGTACGTGCCATACACATCGGTCTTGATGAACGCGTCGGCATCCATAATCGAACGATCCACGTGCGTCTCCGCCGCAAAGTTCACAATCGTATCAATGCGGTGCTCACGAATCGCGCGCTCGACCGCGTCTGCATCACAAATGTCAGCACGAATGAACGCATAGCGCGGATCGTTTGCCACGTCGCGCAAATTATCGAGATTACCTGCGTACGTCAGTTTGTCGAAGACGATGGTGTGATAGTCGGGATACTTGTTCAAAATGTAGCGTACGAAATTCGAGCCGATGAAACCGGCGCCGCCTGTAATCAACAAATTCTTCATCGTCACATTTTCTTTCCGCGCATTGCATACGCATCTTCTAGCAACGCGCTGATGTCTTCGGGGGTGAGTTGATAGGTATCGAGTTCACCCTCGCGTTCGCCGCGCGTGATGACCCCTTGCAAAATGATGCCCTCGTCAGTTTCCAGAATCCGAATCTCGGACAAGTTAGCGCGCTCGATGTATTGACCTACAAGGCGCAAGATTTCAGAATAACGAAGTGTGGCTTCGCCGCGTTTAGGTCGTCGCATTTTATCCCCCCTTGATCAGCCGTTGCAGATCGTCGAACGACAAGACGTGTGTTTCGGTGCGGCGTCCAATCGTTTCGCCGGTGTTGTAGAGTACGATGCCTGTTACGATGACACCGTTTTCAAATTCCATCACGCAAATATTACTCATTCCGCGCTTGGTCACAAACTTGCCGATGGCGTGCAACAGTTCAGGATACGGAAAATTTTTCGCGGGCGGTTTCATTGCGCCTCCTCCGATTTCTAGATACCCACCTTGCTATAATCGCCGATCATCATCTTGAGCGTTTTGGTGTGTCCCCCCGCGCGTGCCACTTCGGTATTCCGCCCGATCAAACTATCGGCGATGCGTGTGGGAATGTCCACAATCGTGCTGTGTTCCAACACGACGCTGTGTTCGATTTCACAGTGGCGAATGAGACAATCGTGATAGATCGAAGTGTACGGACCGACGAACGCGTTTTCGATGCGCGTGCGCTCGCCGATAATCGCTGGACCGCGAATGCGACTGTTTTGGATGACGGCACCGGCTTGTAACACCACGCGCCCTTCGATGATAGATGTGCCATCCACTTGCCCTTCGTTCTTGGGTTCGAGCGTGTCCAGCACAAGACGATTCGCCTCCAAAATGTCCGACATTTTGCCGGTGTCAATCCACGCGCCATTGAGCAGATGCGCGCGCACGTCCAACTTGTGATCAATCAAGTACTGAATTGTATCGGTAATTTCCAGTTCACCGCGCGCCGAAGGTTTGATGGCGTTGACCGCTTCAAAGACGTGATGGTCGAACATATAAATTCCAATCACGCCGTACGGTGAAATGAACTGCTTGGGCTTTTCGACAAGTCGCGTCACGCGTCCATCGCCATCCAACACCGCCACGCCCATCGAACTTGGATCTTCGAGTTTGTAGAGGATGATTTGCGCGTTCATCGTGCCTTCGCGGAACGCGTTGACTTGCGATATGATGCCATCGCGAATGAAATTATCGCCCAGAAAGAGAATGAAACGTTCATCGCCGATAAAATCGCGCGCGATCTTGATGCCGTGTGCGATGCCGCGCGGCGCATCTTGCACGATGTACTCGACGCGCGCGCCAAAGCGCGAACCATCGCCTACCGCCGCCTTGACTTGATCGCCGGTCTCGGGACTGATGACGATGCACAAATCGGTGACGCCGGCTTCCACCAAGTCTTCAATCGCATAGAAAAGCACGGGTTTGTTGGCAACAGGCACGAGTTGCTTGGCGCCCGTGTAGGTGAAGGGACGCAAACGCGTGCCCTTGCCGCCAGAGAGAATCAGTCCTTTCATTTTGTTTTCTCTCCGCTTGCATAGTATTGATACAAACTGGTTTCACCCTTGACGTTGTTGAGCACCGCACCGATGAGACGCGCGTTCACTTTTTCGAGCAACGCCTTGGCTTTTTTGGCGTGGTCACGTTTGGTCTTGCCCGCGCTGATGACAAGCAACACCGCGTCTACTTTGGTCGAAAGTACCGCTGCATCGGTCACGGCAATCACCGGCGGCGCATCGAACAAAATCATCTCGGCGTGTTGTTGGAGCGCGGCAATCACGTCGCTCATTCGGCGCGAGGCGAGTAATTCAGCAGGGTTCGGTGGAATCGTTCCGCTCGGCAATAGCCAAAGATTCGGTACGCCGGTTTCCTGCAACGGTGGCTTGCTCATCAACGCATCGTCACGCATCATATCGGTAAAGCCAGGCGTGGTGCGCGCATCGAAGATTTGATGTAATGATGGGCGACGCAAATCGCAGTCCACCAAAATCACTTTTTTGCCGGCTTGCGCAATGACGACCGCCAAATTTGCAAGCGTGGTGGATTTGCCTTCTTCAGGCGAAGCCGAAGTCACGACCATCGAGCGAATCGGTTTATCGAGACTACTAAATTCAAGGTTGGTGCGCAAAGTGCGATACGCTTCGCTGATCGGTGAGCGCGGATTGGAAACGGTAACCAAAGTGGAAAGGCGATCTTCGGACATCGGAACTCCAAGTGTTCAGTATTCAGTAAGACAGTATTCAGTGAGACAGTGTTCAGTGTTCAGATGGGATTGCCGCAGTGCGGACAAACCTTGCGCGGATGCATCGGCGCGCGCGCGGGCGCGCTGGCGCGTTCGGTCATTGTGGGAATCGCACCCAACACTGTGACGCCGATGACGCGTTCAAGGTCGTCAGCCGCGCGAATGATGTCGGATTCAAGCCATTCGAGAACGAAGATGATGACGAGTCCAAGTAATGCTCCCAGTACTGCACCTGCCAGTGTGTTGACCGAAGTTTTGGGCGAAAAGATTTCGGGTGAAGTGGCGTTGATGATGTTGACGAGTACGCGGTCGCGTTGATCAATTTGCAAATTTTCTTGGTTGTGGTACGACACAAACACTTCGGCAAGTGTGCGCGCCATCTTTGCCGCGACATCAGGTAACGGGTGCCGCGCTTCGAGTGTGATTGTCAACGTAGATTCATCCGCGTTAAAGTAGATTTGACTCACGAATTTTTGTGGTGTCACATCAAGTTGCAACTTGTCAATCACCTGTTGCGTCAGCATCGGTGATTGCATCTGTTGCACGTAGAGACGCAACAAGTTTTTGATGGCAAGCGTTTGTCCGTAATCGGATGGACGTGAAGGCACGGTGCTCAATGTGACCGTAGATTTGAAGATGGGTGTTTGGAGTTTACTGAACACATACGCGCTACCTGCGGCAAGGATCGCCAAGACGATGATGATCCAGCCGCGCTTCCACAAGATGCGCGCGTAATCTTTGAGTTGCATTCGATTCTCCCCTCAAATGACCGCCGACGGACGACCGCCGACCGCAGTGATTTGATTTTACGATGTGTGTATCGTCAAACGTGCGAACGATTCTTCACGACCAATGGCACGAACATTTTACCACAGGTTGGGTAATTTGAGTAAACAGGAACGATTCGCCGACTTGTTCCTACTTTCCTCGCGGAATCTCGCCCAACACGGTCAAACCCAACACTTCGAGATCGCGCGCGTCGCGTACCGACGTGTCCAAGTAGTCGAGGATGAACGCGAGTGCGATGCCAGCAAGGATGGCAAGCAACACGCGAATCGGAATGTCGAGTTGTTCGCGCAACGACGCGCCGACGCGCACAACCACTGGGCGATCAATCACCGCCACCGTCGCGCCGCTCGCGCCAAGTTGGGCAAAGTACTTGGCATTGTTCTCGCTCAAATTTTTTACGGCGGCTTGTGCAATTTTTTGCGCTTGCGTTGCATCGTGCCACGTGATCGTCATTGACATCAAACGGCGTTGCTTCTCAATCGTCGCCGAGATGTTACCTTTGCTCACCTTAAGATCGCCCGCGCCCATTTGCGCAAGTAGCGCGTTCACGTCATCCGCAAACGCGTCGCTCTTGATGATCTCGACGAAATCATCGCGGATGTACTCCGACGCTTGATACGATGTGAGAATCGGATCGTACCCCGACACTTGGGTCGCGGCAGGTGCGTTGATGCCAATCGTGAAACGAACGCTCGCTTGATACAACGTGGGCGGCGGTGTACGAAACACCCAACTACCCACACCCACGATGACCGCCAGCGCGACAATCAACCACCAAAAACGTTGAATCACACGAAAATAGTCTCGTAGTTCCATCGTCCATCCTGAGTTTAAAGTTTCAGGTTCAGATCTTCTTCAAACCTTAAACCTTGAACTTTAAACCTGAAACTCCTGAATTAGCGCGCGCAATTTTTCCTTGAACACTGCCACGCTGAATTTCTCGGCGTGTTGACGCATCGTCAACGGATCGTACTTGGCATCATCGAACGCGCGCACGACGCGCGCGAGCGATGCGGCATTCGGTTCGTGGAAGAATTCGCCGGTCACGCCGGGCATAATCGTCTCTAGCGCGCCGCCACCAGCAAACGCAATCACCGGCTTGCCCGACGCGTTCGCTTCGAGCGGGGTGATACCAAAATCTTCTTCGCCCGGAAAAAGAAACGCACGGCAACGTGCGAGTAAATCGCGCGCTTGCGCATCCGACACACGTCCCAGAAATTGCACGTTCGCTTTTGCCATTGCTTGCAGACGCGCGCGATCACGTCCATCGCCAGCGATGACGAGTGGCAAGCCAAGTTCGTTGAACGCTTGCACCGCAAGGTCAATCCGTTTGTACGGCACAAGACGCGACAAGATCAAAAAGTAATCGTCGCGCGTGGTCGAGACCGTAAATCGTTCCGTGTCCACCGGTGGATGAATGATGATCGAATCGCGTTGGTAATAGTTGGCGATGCGCTCGCGCACCACTTGCGAAATCGCTACAAATTGTGTCACGCGCGCGGCAACGCGTTTGTCCCACGCGCGCAAGCGCGCAATGACCAATGGCAACACCAAACGCGGCAATCGTCCGATGCGTTCACGTTCGACATAATCGGCATAGTTCCACAAAAAACGCGCGGGCGTGAGACAGTAGCAGATGTGGCGCGCGTCGTGTGGCACGCGTACGCCGTGCGCGAACGCGCTGGTGACACTGAGGATGAGATGGTAACCGCGCAAATCGAGCGATTCAAACGCGGCAGGATAGAGAGGCAACAACGCGCGCTGATTCTTGACGGGCAAGCGATCAATGAACGACGTGCGAATGTCCCACGCGCGATACGATGCGGGCATTGCGTCTGCCCAGTACGTCGAGGTGAACACCGGCGCATCGGGAAACAAATCGTGCACGGCTTCGAGGACGCGTTCCGCGCCACCGTACTGATTGAGCCAACTTGCCACCAGCGCGATTTTTGCAGACGGCATCGTGGGCTAGTATAACGCAAAGCGACCTTGCGCGCAAACTGACAAGCAATATAACGATTGGCGCGTCTCGCGGTTCTGTGCTACAATCGTCACCGTCAAAACACGTGGGAGGTCAAACACAATGCCGACTTTTGCCGCCAACCTGACGATGCTTTACACGGATAGTCCGTTCTTGGAACGATTTGCGCGTGCGCGCGCGTCGGGCTTTCGTTTCGTCGAGTATTTGTTTCCGTACGAGTACGAGCCGAGCGTGTTGGCGCGCGCGCTCGCGCAAAACAATTTGACGCAAGTGCTCTTCAACTTGGCCGCTGGCAATTGGAGCGCAGGTGATCGCGGCATTGCGGCGCATCCCGATCGCATCAGCGAGTTTCGACAAGGCGTAGCGCGCGCGTTAGAGTACGCGTCGGTGCTGGGTGTGCGCCAAGTCAATTGCCTTGTTGGCAAGCGCGATGAGCGCGTACCGCTGGAAGACCAAACGCGCGTGATGATCGAGAACCTTCGCTATGCCGCGCGCGCGCTCGATGAGCGCGGCATGACGTTGTTGGTGGAACATCTCAATCCGTACGATGTGCCCGGGTTTTTGATCGTGACGCCGCAACGTGCATTTGAAATTCAAACCCAAGTGGGCGCGCCGAATTTGAAAATTCAGTACGATGTGTATCATGCGCAACGCACGGCAGGCGAACTCGCCAACACGCTACAAAACCATCTCGCGCGCATCGGGCACATCCAAATCGCCGATAATCCCGGACGACATCAGCCCGGCACAGGCGAAATCAACTATCGTTTTCTGTTCGAATGGATTGACAAGGTAGGGTATCGTGGTTATATTGGCTTGGAGTACACACCACTCGGCACCACTGAAGAATCATTGAGTTGGGTGCGCGAGTATGGTTACGAATTGTAGATTGAAAACGAAAACCTAGAATGCAATGAATAATTTATTTCGTTCTGTAAAACCAGTCGAAACAAATTTCAAACCTGATGCGTCCATCGTTGTGTTTTCTGGCGCAGTCGAAGAATTTATCGCTCAAATCCCTGATCGTTCGATTGCGCTGGTGATTACATCGCCGCCATACAATCTAGGCAAAGAGTACGAAGATCGCGTCTCCATCGAAGAGTACTTGCAGAGCCAGTCCCGATTGATTGCACAACTGTATCGCGTGTTACGAGAAAATGGAAGTCTCTGCTGGCAGGTAGGCAATTTTGTCGAGAAGGGAGAGGTTTATCCACTTGACATTCTCTACTACCCGATTTTCAAAGCACTGGGAATGCAATTACGTAATCGAATCATTTGGAAATTCGGACACGGACTACACGCGGCGAAACGTTTTTCGGGACGTTACGAAACGATTCTGTGGTTTACCAAATCGGATGAATACGTGTTTAACCTCGATGCTGTGCGTGTACCTGCCAAGTATCCGGGTAAACGTCATTTCAAAGGACCGAACAAAGGCAAGCCCTCGGGCAACCCGCTCGGAAAAAATCCCTCCGATGTGTGGGAAATCGTCGTGCAAGATTGGGACGAATTGGTCTGGGATATTCCGAATGTAAAATCCAATCACCCTGAAAAAACCATTCACCCTTGCCAATTTCCCATCGAATTGGTTGAGCGTTGTGTGTTGGCACTCACTAACGAAGATGACTGGGTCTTTGATCCGTATATGGGAGTCGGTTCGGCACTGATTGCCGCCATTATGCACAACCGTCGTGCAGTGGGATGTGAGAAAGAATCGGCGTATGTGGAAATAGCCCGTCAACGCATTACAAGTTATTTCAACGGAACGTTACGTTATCGTCCTCTAGGCAAACCGGTTTACCAACCCACTGGTCGAGAACGCGTGGCTCAGATTCCCGATGAGTGGAAAGAGGCAATGCCAACAAGACTCGTGGAACGAAAAGGCGAATACGAATGATCATTGCCGGTGTCTATTCTTTCAACAAAGGTAAAGAGATCATCCAGACACGTTATCGTCGTGAACTGGAGGAGGTGAAGCAAGTTATCGCGGTGGTGGATAGCACTCGGTGCAAGACCAAAACCAGTCGCGAAAAGAAGAAATGTCAACAGGTGTTTCCTACTTTGAACAATTCGTGTGGGATTTGGAACAACGTGGTGTGGCTGACATTGATATACCTGTGCTAGTTCTAGGAGTTACTGCTTGAACTCACTTTTGATTTTGAAAGGACAACTATGACCGAACGCATTGGTTTCATCGGATTAGGCATTATGGGCAAGCCAATGGCTATGCATCTTGTCAACGCGGGTTATCCGCTCACAGTACTGCAATCGAACAAAGCGGCGGGCGAGTTGGTCGCGGCAGGCGCGCGCGCTGCTGATTCGCCGAAAAATGTTGCCGCGCAGAGCGATGTGGTTATCACGATGCTCCCCGAT
>JAOACU010000122.1 GCA_026417715.1 Anaerolineae bacterium
AAACAAGGAATCGGAGCCGAAATGCTCGCCGCTCTCTTCTTGCTCCAAGCCATGCCGACCCAAGTGAAACGCCGTCCCCTTGATGTACCACAGGTCGAGTTGCATAAGCCATCACCCTGTCTTGATCACGTCTTGCGCCCACTTGTTCAGCACATCGAATTTCTGCGCGAGGGCTTGGACGCTCTCGAACGCTTTGCCATTCTCAAACAATTGTAGCGTGGCATAGTCTTGAGCATTGCGCGCGCTGACGTGGATATTTGCGAATTTCACCTTACCGCTCCCGCGCGAACCTGATCCACCCAAGTAATCATCTTCGACAAGTTGCAATGCCTCCAGCACGTATTTGAGCCGCGCAAAATCGGCTTGCGCGTAGATGCTGAACACCAGTTCGGCGGGACCGAACACTGCGCCCGCTGGCACGCGCTCGATGGTACGGGGTGTTGCCGCGCTGGTCACGCGATCAATCGCGACTTCGGTTTTGAGTTCCGCGAAAGGCAAATCGGATTTGAGTTTGTCTAACGCGGCGGCGCTCTCGCGCGTCAACGCAACATCGCGTACGACCAGAAGAGTGGGACCTGTTGCCTCCACTTCTCCCGGCACGCCGAAAATGTGACAGACAGGGCAACCGCCATTCGTGTTGTACTCATCGCGCTTTTTGCACGTGTGGATGGTCACCTGTCCAATATGGTTATTTTGTTTTAGCCCCAACTTTTTTTCGAGTTGCGAACGCATCTTACCCCGCAGACTTGAACCGGGGATGTAGGGTTCGTTGTTCAGAGGATTGCGAATCACGGCTTTGTCCAAGCCGCCAATTTCAAGCCCCACCGACGAACCGCCAATGTGCAAGCCCGTGACGGCGTGAATCTCCATTGTGATAATGATACGTCCGCACAAATTGATGTCACCCATTTTCACGTCTCCTTTCTAATTTTTGCCACCTTTGGCACGGTGATACGCCAAGATCGCCTCAAAGAGTTCGACAAAGCGTTCAAACGTTTGGTCACGTTTGTCATCAGGTGCTTTGAGTACCTCATCAATCGCATCGCTCAAGACATCACGCAATTGATTCACCGTGCTTGAGCGTGCGGCTTGGTAAGCCAATTTGGGTTTGAGCATACTCAAACGACGAATCGCCTCGCCCTTGCGCTTATCCCAAATTGCCTCAATCTGACGAACCTCAGTAAAGATAGTGCGGATTTGGCTGCGGGTGAGACTTTGTTTCACCAACGCATCAGCCGTTTGTTCCGCAAAGAGGACTAACTCTTTACCATCGGGGTCTGCCGTCATTATCGTTTGTACTCGTTGGTTGGGCATACGATTCTCCTTTCAAAGATTGACAGGGGTTCTACCGTTTTCGATCCAAAGTTCGTTCAGCAAACGAATTACCCGTTGAGTGGATGAGTGGTGAATACCTTGTTGCATTGCTCTTGCTTTTATCACCTCCTCTGACAATTTGAAATCCCACGCGTACTCGGCACAAAAATAATGATGCAACAGTTCACACATAAATTGGTATCGTCGAGGATACCTGTATCGAATAAAGCCAATATCCTCGTTCCACTTGCAACTATCGCTCGTAATCCAATTTTGACATTCTTTGCTATCAAAACTGTCTACACTCCAGTCACAATGCCACGCGGTCTCATCTAACTCGATTTTGGCTTGCTTGGCTATTCTTGACTGGTCTTCTCCCCACTCTCGGCGTCTTTTGACTTCTTCACTCCGCATAAAGTTTGTGATGGCTTGCACTGCAATTGCAAGTCGAGGTAAAAGTACTCTGTCCATAAATGAAACTTCTTCTTTTTCTGGTAATTCTACTTGAATGGGATTTGGCTCAACATCAATTGCTGGTGCATCATCGTTACCGAATACGATCTCAGGTTTATATTCTGCAACTGGTTTAATCCAATCCTGATCTATGGATGGACGCCCAAGCGGAGGAACTGATGTAAGTTGATTGACAAAACCCACTAGAGCACGTGGACAAGTCAATAACTCAATTAGATCAGGATGTCCAGAGAGCCATTCTTGAATCTCTGTTTGTTTGTCTGCCCAATCTACATCTTGAGAAAGCATTTCCCTCAAGAGATAAAATATATCGTCGCTGGATAATGGTCTGATTTCGATCCTAACAGCATTGGGGTATTCATCATCTACATAGCCAGGACGCGAAGTAACAACACATTGCACATTCTTGGGCAGTTGGTGTATCCAGTTGCGTAAATAGGGAGCAAATCTTTCCCGACCACGAATTTCGTCTACACCATCGAAGAGAATTATCCATCGCGTACCAGGTATCTTGAGAAATTGATCTATAGTTTCCGTGTTGTCTTTGCCCGTCCAGTCTTGGAGTTTGGCAAGCAACTGTTTTTCAAGATCATCGGTACTTGTAAACGCTGCGCGCAAAGACATAAAGATTGGAATCGGGAAAGGCGGTGCAACCTCCAATTCATCTTCAAGGCTCATAATTGTTTTGTCTTCATCCCTACTTTCAGTAGATTGCCCAAAGTACTGGCGTAGGGTAGGCAAGTCCAAGTTATGCCGCTTAGCAATAGCATACGCTAAGCGATGTAACAAAACTGTTTTGCCGCTACCTGCGTGCCCAGTAATCACAATCAATCTCTTGCCACTGTCTACTGCCTGCCTTGCGGCAGCAAATGCAGTGACATCTGGCTGATCTGTCTTGGGATGAGAGTACGGAGACAGATTTTGCATCTTTTCAAAATCACCGCTTAGATGAAAGCGAATAATCTCGCGCCATTCAGATCGTTCTAGGTATACAACTTGATTGTACGAATACAAACTCGAAATCTCGGAGTCTGGCAAACGTACGGTAGAAGCACCTTTTCTGATAAAGACATCACCTTTGTTGAGTACTTTGCCATCCTTTCTTACATAAGATTTTTTGAACGCGAAAGGGCATGATGAGAGAGTGGGCTTGATTTCCAAGTAGGACACAAACGTTCCATCAATCTCACCATATTGCAATGCCAAGTCTGGAACTTGGGGATCTATCCAGTGCTCTAGAATTTCATAGAAAACTTTCTGTATTCCATCAATCTGCTTGTCATGGATAGACACATTAGGGTTATTCCAAAGTTTCCTTAGTTTTTCTCTGGGAAAATCATTTCGAACATCCCGCAAAACGCGTTTTTCCTTTGCGTCTATTCCGAACAGAATGTGGCACTTTTTGTTTGTACGTCGTGCAACGTTGGCAAACGCAATCACATCGCGCGCGAACTCGGACTGCTCGTCATCCTCGTCTAGTTTATACACGCATGCCTTGAAATCCAGAAAGGGACTTTCGCTTCCTGTATCGAACTGCTTTATGAACCAGTCTGCACGAAAGTCCACTGAATTATCTTTGACACGCATCACTGCCTCTCCCGCAACCACAACTGCGCCCAGCGCGCTGCTACGCCCCATTGTCCAATCTCGCGGTATTCGTTCTTGCTCAATTCGTCGTGAATGGCTTGGAGTTCTTGCGCCACTTTAGGGTTGCGTTTTTTCTCGCGCTCTGCCATTCGCGTCAAAAAGTATGCCCCACGCCACATCCATTTGCCCCACACGGGTTTGGTTTTCAAGCGTCTGGCTTTAGCCGCTTCTTCCAATGCCAAGTAGCGCAAGTGTTGCAACAGTTGTTCCGGCGCCCCACCAACGCTGACCAAGTTTTTCAAACGCTCGAACTTGGCAGTGACTTGGGCGAATTCGTCCCAATGCCACGCCTGTCCCAGAAAACTAAACGCGTTCTTGCCTTGCATCGCCTTGGCTTGGTCGAGTGCCTCTTTGGCATCCTCCGCCGCTTGGTACACCGGATACTTGTCGTGAATGAATGACATTCCCGCGCTCAAATGCACATCGGGATTGTGCGCCGTGTAATCGGCAAAGTCTTTGGCAATCTGTTGTGCCAAGTCGGTAGGCACAATGTCCCAAGGGGCAATCAAGAACACGTCATCGCCACCCGCATACACGGCGTACACCTTGTCCGCGTGTTTCGCGCAAATTTTCTTGACCCAGCCATCAAAAAACAAGCCGAGTTGAAAACTCAATGCCGCAATGCGGGATAGTGTCGCCAGATTATCTGCACCCTTGCCGAACCCTTCGCCAAACAGATCGCCCAAGTTGTCCACGTCCATTCGTAGAACGCCCAATCGTTTGATGCCTTGTGCCTCTTCTTGTAGTTCATCAAAAGTTGTTCGAGGAATACGATTGACCGCATAGCGCGTCATTCGCGCGGTAGGCACATCTCGGACGACGGGGAACTGCTCGTCTTGCCAATCGTCGAACGCCCAAATCACCGCGCGCTCGGGTTTGGAATCAAAAGTGATCTCCTGTTTGGGTCTGGCGAATCGGAATTGCAATCCAAACGCGCGCAAGGCGTTTTGCGCATCGCGGCGTTCGGTTAGTTCAGGCGCAGCGAATCCCAAGACGATGAAATCGTTTTGAGTGAGTTGCGAACCCAAATCAGCAAACGAATCGCATAGCGCACAAATTTTTACTTCACTTGCATCCTCTTTGATTGTTCTTACCTTTTCATCTTCAGCGCCACATACAGCGCAGGTTTTTTCCTTGTTACCACCGTGCGGCATCAGCTCGAACACGCGCGCGTACAACTCATCGCCCAACTCGGTATAGCGTTTCTGCTTGGCGATTCCGATTTCGCGGCGCATAGCGTCCCAGTATTCTTTAAAAACGCCGCGTCTAAAGCCCCGTGCGGGTACGGTTACATAACCGAGTGCCAGATACAATGCAGCGCCGTGATGCGTCAGTAGCGTTTGGGTGATGGTGCGCCGAAGGCGGGGCAGGACTTGTTGGGCACTGATTGGCGCAAGGAGGAAAAAGTTGCCACCACCTGAATAGATAACGTTGGTGTAGGGCAAACCCAACTCGCGCAAGATGAAACGTAGCATTGCCTCGCCCAAAAGTTGCAGATAGAACGAACGTCCGCGCAAGGTGCGCGCCGCTTGTTTGGAGGTAATCGTGTAAATGAAATCCTGCAACCCTGAAATATCGCCACCAATGAGTAAGGCAACGTCTTGATTCAGCAGGGTATCATCGCCACTCTGTCGTTCGTTGCGAAAATCACGTTCCACCGCCCCCAGCAAATCACGTATGGATGTCTCGCTCCAATCCGCCAAGCACGCGGCTAGCGCGGCGGTCATCCGCGAATGATCGTACAACGATACATCGGGCGCGGAATGATAATAGGCGGATGGAACACACCACGTTGTTTTCTGCATCGCCGCCAAAACGTTTTCAAGGTATGTCTGGGGATCGAGACTCGATGGTTTTACCGCGTCTTCGAGTTCGTGACGCAACCTATCGTACGCCTTGCCGCGCGTGTCTGGGTTTTGCGCTGGAACAGGAAAGAGCGTCTCACGTTCCAAAGTGAGTAGCGCTAATGGCAGATAATTTTCGATACGCGGCTTGTTCGCTTGCAAGGCAAGGCGATCAAAAATCGTGACTAGTTGGCTAGGTGGATTCTTGCTGGTGTTCTCGCTAGGGTCAGCGCGCTCACCTGCACTCAACTTGTCGGCTAACGCGACCAGTTCGCTCATACGTTTGTCGGTCGCTGGCGATTGATCGGGGGCGTGATGATACGCGCCGGGCAGGGTGATGGCACGATACGGTTCAGGCATCAGACCGATGAACCTCACCGACCACGCGGCGTGGACAGGTTGTTTTTCTGCTGGTACATCCGTTGGCGCGAGCCAAGGTTGCGATTGGGCGCGTTGAACAACCTTACCCACATCATGCAACAAACCCGCTAGCGCGGCTTGCCAGACGCGTTCTGAAAGGGATGCTGGGGTCATCTTGTCCTCCAACGCAAAATCAAAAACATACTTGCCTGATTCACCTTACGCAGATGCTGAGAAATTCGGCGTGATTTTGTAGGACGAGTTTGCAAAACCTGTCCTACCTCTATGTAACATCAGTTACCTCATTTTACTCGATTTTTGCTCACTTTGCCATCAGAAATCATTCTGATTTGATTCAGAGATTTCTCTGATGTGTGCGCGCCTCAGGTGTGGTATATATTTTGACGCCTTTGGCACATTCGGCATCTTTGCTACGTTTGACTACACCTCCACATCCCGAAACTTGTCGCGCAAGAAATGATAATCCAACCGCGTCCCTGGTGCCATCTGCCATTCATTGCGGCACAAATCCAAAATCACCGTCTTGTGCGAATCTACCGTCTTGAGCGAAATGCACAAGCGTTCGGCAACTTGTTGAGGCGTCAGTCCAGAGGCAAACGCGCGCAAGACCTCGCGTTGACGTTCACTCAACTGTGCAAGGACGCGTTGCGCGTGCACGCGTTCCTCCGTCGTGAGCAGGGTTTGTTGATTCACCACGACACCCGCCGAGGGCAAACCGACCAACGCACGCAAACTGGGAAAATACGCGCCCCAAGGAGAAAGCGGCACTTGGATCAATCGAACGTCAGCATCAGGCGGGACGTGCATCACCGCACCTTCAAACGCGCGTTGACGCAACTCGTCGGGAGTGAACAAATGCCACAGCCGATCTTGATGATCGAACAACAACATCGCCGCGCTCATCGCCATCAAACCGATGATGCGTCGTCCACCGGCGATGCACAAGTGCAACGTTTGCGCCTGTGTCTTCAATTCGGCAATCAGCGCATACACGGCTTGCCACACCACTTCGGCATCGCTTTCGGTACGAATATCGTGCAACACACCGCGCGCATCGCCGAGAGCCAGCGCGCGGTAACGCATCGGCACATTGGCGTAGGCATAATGCTCGTTGACAAACTCGCGCGCCAGTTGCGCCAACGCTTTGGCGATGCGTGGATTTTCGGGAGAAAGATGTAGAACGATGACTTGGTGCACGCGTTCGTTTTTGGCAAGTAACGCATCGAGCGCAAAGGTCACCACTTGGGCTTGTCCGCCCATCGTCACAACTAAGGTCGAACGGTCATCGGACATAGGTTTTCCTCGTGGAGGTAAAAATGAATCTGTTACCCGCCGTCGTGATTGGTGGACCGCCACACGCGGGCAAATCGGTGTTGGCATACAGTCTCACGCGCGCGCTGCGCGCGCGTGACATACCGCACTATGTCTTGCGCGCCTATCCTGACGGCGAAGGCGATTGGGCAAACGAGAGTGATCAAGAACTGGTGCGTGCGATTCGCATCAAAGGATTCGGTTCGCCGGAATGGATCGCGTGCATCAATCGCGATATTGATCGGCGCCACTTGCCGTTGATTGTGGATGTCGGTGGGAAACCGACGGCGTGGCAAGAATCGGTCTTGGCGCATTGCACGCACGCGATTGTTCTCGCGCGCGATGAAACCTCACGCGCGGAATGGATTGCGCGCATCGAGCGGTATGGCTTGATTCTGCTTGCCGATGTCTACTCCGATTTGAACGGACAAGACGAATTGCGCGAACGCACCCCGATTCTACGCGGCACGCTGGCAGGTTTAGAGCGCGGTCAGGTCGCGCGCGGCGCGCTGTTCGATGCGCTCGTCGAGCGGCTGGCAACTTTGTTTGCGTATTCGAGCGATGAATTGCGTACCTTGCATCTTGCGCGTGCACCCGCCGAGTTGGTGTTGGAACTGCATCGGTTAGGCAAGACGTTGAACGCGTTGGATGACAAGGGCGATTGGATGCCTGTCGCATTGCCGCGTGTGCTCGATTATCTGCCTGCGGGACAATCGCTCGCGTTGTATGATCGCGCGCCGAATTGGTTGTATGCCGCGCTCGCGCTTTTGGCGCGTCCTGCGCCGCTGTATCAATTCGATGTGCGTTTGGGTTGGGTCGCTCCACCGACGCTGACCTTGGGTACGCCACCTGACGATTCACCTGTGACGACGCGTCTCACTTTGCACACGGATTACGCGCGCCTGGAATGCCAAGTGCGCGAATCGTATCTGGATTACAACGAAGCCGAAGGGTTGGTGATGCCGACTGTGCCGTCGCGCACGCCGCTCATTCTGAGTGGCAAGTTGCCCTTGTGGTTGTGGACAGCGCTCGCGCTGACATACGCCGATGTGCCTTGGCTGGGTGTCTATCAACCGCAGTTGAACGGTGCAGTGATTGTGCACGCGAACGAATCTGTCAAGATTGGTCGGGTGGTGTAAACAAAAAAAGCACCTAGCGCGCGCCAAGACGCGCTCGAGGTGCTTGATAAAAGCAGGGCATTGTACGGCTCGCACGTTGGGTTGAGGTTGACGCAAGTGCGAGCAAGGTCGGCTTCGGTCATTGATATTTTCATACAAAACGCGCCCGCCCAAATGTAACTTTACGCACGCGTAGGACAAGTTTGCCAACTTGTCCTACATTTTTTCTAGCCCTTTGCGTAAGGTAATTGATTATACGACGGAACAAGGGCAAACGTCAAACGTCGAATCATCACGCGGGTCAGTCAATAGGGCTGGTGCAAAGTCTATTGACAAGCGAATCAATTCGCCGCAACAAAAACCCGAAACCCGCCT
>JAOACU010000123.1 GCA_026417715.1 Anaerolineae bacterium
GTGAGGCAGTGAGACAGTGGGACAGTGGGACAGTGAGGCAGTGGGACAGTGGGACAGTGAGACAGTGGATTGGCTAACTGTCCTACTGTTCTACTGTCCTACTGTTCTACTGTCTAACTGTCCTACTGTCTAACTGTCTTACAGACCAGCGGAGGCATAATGACGTTACCTAGACTCTGGAACACACGCTCGTTCTTTGATTTAGCATTACCCGGCTTGACGATGATGTTGGGTTTGCAGACGTTGCGCGTTCTCATTCCCACCATCGTTTGGTACCTGGGTGACACACTCGAATTATCGAGCATTATCCTTGGTGTGATCTCCATTGGTATCTTTGCATTGTCGTTTCTCGTCATTCCGTTGTATCGGGCGTTGGGATTGCGCCGCGCGCTGTGGGTGACGTTGCTAGGAATCGGCATTACGCGTTTGTTGGAACAAGTGCTCATTCTCCCCGCACTCGATTTTCTCTTCGCGCTAGTTGGCACAGTACTCTTTACGTTTTTCATCCCGCTCTATCTGGCGTATGTGCGTGTGGACAAACTCGCCGCGCCGCGCAAATTTGGACGTGGATTACTTTTGGGCTTGGTATTCGATACGACGATTCACGGATCGTTTCACACGCTCGATTTAAGTTGGCAGCAACATTCGTTCGCGCCGATTGTCGCCGTGCTCGTTGTCCTCGCGCAGATGGGCTTGACGCTGTATCTGATTCGCGACGACCACGAAGCCACCGAAACGACGCTGCTCGGCAGTCTGCCGCTTGGCGCGTTGGGGTTGTTTGTTTTTGTGACCCAAGTGATTTTTCAAAACGTCGCGCGCGCCACAGTGCTCACGGGCTTTCCGATGCCACAGGCATACGCGTTCATCGTCATTGTCAACGCGATTGGTATTTCCGCCGCGCTCTTGCCGATTGTCGCCGAGCGTTCCACAGCAGTCGCCGCAATCGTTGGAACGTTGTTCCTCGCGTGGCTTGCCTGGCGCCCCGCGCCCCAAGCCGAAGTCGCCGATTTGATGTTCTTCTTTGGCAACTTGTTACTCTTTCCATTCATCACCTTGATTTTCGCTAGTCTTGGCGCACGCGAAGAAATCAACAAAGGCATCACGCGCACAGCGATCGCGAACGGAATCGGCTGGCTCTTGTTTGCGCTGTTCACCTTGTTGTACTATGTCAGTTACGACATCAATCTAGGTTTCTCGAATCAGGTGTTGCCGCCGCTGGCGGTGATTCTCATTGGCTTGGCAGTCGTCGGCGCATTGCGCGTGATACCACACTTTCCGATGGCGAGTAGCACCACGTCGGCAACGGTAGCATTCGCGCTGGTGCTTGTGCCGCTCATCATTTGGGCAAACTGGCATTCGCCCGAACCAAGTGTCGGCAAGGGATTTCCAGTACGCGTGATGACCTACAACATTCACAACGGTTTTAACACGGCAGGCCGACTCGATCCCGAAGCGATTGCGCGCGTGATCGAACAGGCGCGTCCCGACATTGTGGCATTGCAAGAAGTCGCGCGCGGTTGGTATATTGATGGTTCGGTGGATTTGGCGATGTGGCTCTCGCGTCGCTTGCAAATGCCGTACGTGTTTGGTCCAACAGCCGATTGTGTGTGGGGCAACGCGATCTTGTCGCGATATCCGATCAAAGAGTGGAAGAATGTGCCGTTGCCGCCGCGTCATTTGGCGCTCAAACGCGGTTTCTTGTGGGCGCGGATTGATATTGGCGGCGGTGAGGAGATACTTTTCATCGCCACACACTTGCATCACATCGAAACAGACAGCGCGATTCGTCAGGTCCAAATGCCCGTGCTTGTCAAATTCTGGAATCAACGTCCGCGCACGATCTTACTTGGCGATTTGAACGCCACACCTGACGCGCCAGAAATCGCGATGCTACGTAATGCGGGCTTGCGCGATGCATTTGCATTGGCAGGTCAGGGATATGGCTTTACCTGGCCCTCCAACAAGCCGAATCAGCGCATTGATTATATTTGGGTCTCACCCGATTTGACGGTACGCAACCTGATGATGCCGCGCAGCACCGCATCGGATCACATCGGAATTGCGGTCACAGTGGAGAAAAAATAAATAGACATTATGCGGAATAAGGATTTCCGTCCACTAAGGACACGAAGGACACGAAAAAATCTTGGTGTTTCTTCGTGTCCTTCGTGGAGAAAAAGTTATTTCGCACATAGAGACGAGTGGCGGACTCGTCTCTATGTCTTGCGTGCATACAAGGTGAATAGATCGCCAAAGTTGACCGAGACAGCGATGTGTGACCACTTGAAGGTAGTGAGGATTTTGGTGAGGAAACGCGCCAACGTGTGGTTGTAGGGTTCCAACCGACTGACGAGATAGCCCAGACGCAGATAACGCCCTTGCGTGTGAAAGCGAATGATCTGAAAGCCATTGCGCGTTAGCATCTTGCTCAACGTGCGCGGGGAAAAATAATAGAGATGCATTTCCATTAGCCAGGGCCAGCGCTTGCCCAAGAGACGCGCGAATAAACTTTCGATGTCAATCGTGTGAATCGCAAAGACACCGCCCGGCTTGAGGACACGATGCACGTGGCGAATCTCGCTCGCGGGGTCGGTGAGGTGTTCGATGACATCCCACATCGTTACCACGTCGAAATAATTTTCAGGTAACTGGGCTTGATTCAGCGTGCCCGTAATCACGTGCAAACCGCGCGCGCGTGCGTGTTCCGCCGCCCACACCGACGGCTCCACACCCCACGCTTCCCACCCGCGCGTCTGTGCAATCTCCACCATCACGCCGATATGACATCCCACATCGAGCAAACGTCGCGTGGAAGAGTGGTGTGCCACTAACTCCTCGAGTGGCGCCAAATTTCGCTCAAACGTCAACACGCGTCCTTCACGTTCCTCCACGTACGTAGGGTCTTCGACGACGCTATAATTTTCGTTGACGCGCGCGGAATCCCAACGCGGATTGGCATACACCAAACCACACACGTTACAGCGCACGATGGGCGGATGAATGCCGTACGCTGAACTTGTGCAACGGAAATCACTCGATTGGAGTGGAATGCCATTCAACGTGCTGGGGTACAATAGCGTGGCGTTACGTGAACCACACAAATTGCAAGGAATGTCTTCACTTAGTTCAACGTCTATCATTTGAATCGTTCCAGCCAATTGTCTTTTGCCATTCGCATACGCCGATACGTGAGTCGCATCACCGTGTAAGTGGCTTTATAGATTTCGGCGCGCGAGATTTTCGATTGTCCCAACTGACGATCCTGATAAATAATCGGCACTTCACCGATGCGCCAGCCGCGCGTTTGGCACAGGAACAACATCTCGATTAGAAACGAATAGCCGTTCGAGAAGATACGATTCAGGTCAATCGAATCGAGCACAGCGCGACGATACGCGCGAAAACCCGCCGTGCAATCGTGCGCGTGTAACCCCAGCATCGTCCGTGCGAAGAGATTGGCGCCCCAACTGACGAAACGTAACGTGTGGTCGCGTCCTTCCATTCCGCCACCGCGCACATAGCGCGAGCCAATCACCACATCGAAATTGTTCAGGGCGGCAATTAACGCCGGCAAGTATTTCGGATCGTGCGAAAAATCGGCGTCCATTGTAAGAATGGGATCGGCGTGAAGTTCAAACGCGCGCCGCATCCCCGCAATGTGTGCCGTGCCCAAACCCAGTTTGCCCGAACGATGAATCGGATGCACGTACGCGTCGCGCGCGGCAAGCGCGTCCACCACTTGCCCCGTGCCATCGGGCGAATTATCATCTACCACGATCACGCGCGCGTCGGCAAGTTGCGCGCGAATTTCTGTGACCAGTCGTTCGATGTTTTCGCGTTCGTTGTACGTTGGAATGATGATAGCCGCTGACATAGATGCTCCGCAAGAAATCCATTCCCCATTCTATCCCGTTTTAGTTAGAATGCAAACAAAGGAGGGCTATGCCACCTAATCCACTCGTCGAGAAACAGTTGCGCGAGGCGCGTGCAGAACTCGCGCGACTCAAAGCCGAGAAACTCAAACTCTTTCCGCCCAATCCGCATCCGCTTGTCCAGCGCGATCGTTTTCCATACGAGGCAACACCGGAACAAATTCGTCTGCGGAATGAATTGATTGCGCGTATCGAGGAATTGGAACGACACATCGAGGAATTAGAAGACCGATTGTACACAACGTAGGGGCGAAGCATTGCTTCGCCCCTACAACAAACGATCTATCGCATTCGCCAGTTGCGTGAGGTTACTGACCTCGTGCACGGCGTCGCAGTACGGTTCGTACTGCCACATATCGCTGTCGCCGGTGTTCCAGAGGCGTTGATTTTCGGGATTCAACCAAATGATGCGACGCGCGCGCTGTTTGATTTCTTGGAACGCATCGAGGCGCGGATCGAGATAGTTGTTGCGCGCATCGCCGAGAATGATGACAGTGGTGCGATGATCTACTGTGTCGAGATAGTCCTTGCAGAAATGCGCGAGCGAGTATCCCAGATTCGTGTTGTAGTGTCCGGGTGGATGCTCTTCCAACACGCGCTCGATTGCCACTTCGGGACGATGCGCCGCAAATTCCGCGCTCACGTCGGAAATATCGTCAATGAAGACGAAACTATGCGTGCTATGGATTTGGTCTTGCAACTCGTACACCAAGCGTAGCATAAACTCGACCGCGCGGCGAACGGAGGTGGACACATCGCAAATCAAGACGAGTTTGGGTTTGAGGTGGCGTTGCTTGCGTTTGAGTTCTATCGGCACATTGCCATAGCGTAGATTCGCGCGCAACGTGCGCTTGGCATCCAACGCGCCGCGTTTGCCACGACGTTGACGCAGCGCCGCGCGCGAACGCAATTGCGCGGCGAGTCGGCGCACCTGCAAGCGCAATTCGGCAATCTCGCGCTCACTCAACGTATCGAACGAACGTTGCATCAGGTTGGTGGTGCGTAGCGGCTGACGTTCGCGGCGTTCCCTTGCCATCTGTTGCGCGATTTGCGCGCCAACATACTGCTCGAATTGCTCCTCCAAGCGTCGCAGATTCTCCTCCGCGATTTGCGCGAGGCGTTGCAACGTTTCGCGGCGCATCCCCATCTGTTCGAGTTTGGCGATGAGTTGTGCCATCAGCGCGTTGAACTCTTCGTCCAAGCCCAGTTGGCGCAACATTCGACGCGTGAGCCAGTTTTGTTGATGCGGGTAACGCGCTAGCGGCACCCCAGCGCGTCGTGCGAGTTGTTCTAGTTCCTCGCGCGTGGGATTCAGTCCTTGTAGAAGGTAGCGCATCAATTGCCGCAGTTTGTGTTCATCGCCCAAAAGATCGCGTAGCGCGTCTTTGAGCATTCGCATCTCATCTGGCGACAATTCGCGATTCGGATCGAAGAGCGGTGGTCCGCCACTGCCAAAGTAAATCGGAAAGAGTCGCTCGAATTCGGGAGCATCGGCAGCGTCTTTGATGAGCGTGGTGCGTAACGCCGTGCGAAACGCCTCACGATCCGTCACGCCGATTTCCTCGACGGCGCGGAACGCGTCTTCACTTTCCGCTAAACTCACGCGCACACCGACGGCGCGCAAGCCCGCGATGAATTCGATGATTCGTTGATCCATTTTATCGTCCTATTCTACTAACCAATGGTGCTAGTGCAAGCAAAGCGATGGAACGATTGTGTCACGCTGAGCGCAGCGAAGCGTCTCGTAGTCTTTTGAGAGATTCTTCGCTCCCTTCGGTCGCTCAGAATGACCACTAGCACCATTCGTTACTAGCCCTGTTGGTTTGACCTACAGGGGACACAGAGTTTTTTCTCTGTGTTCCCTGTGTTCGGTAGAACGGCACTAACTTGTGTTGAATTAGCCACAGAATCACACTGAAACACACGGAAAATTTGTGTGACTCTGGGAGATTCTAGACCTCACAGGTCTCTGAGACCTGTGAGGTCTGAGCAAACTACGCGCGCTGGGTGGCTATCTGCACAATGTCGCGCAAGACAGCAGCGGCGGTGGGGTAAGGATCGTCTTCTTGAATCGCGGCAAAGATCGTTCCGTTGATGTCTGTCTCATAAATCACGCCCATCATTCCTGCGCCCAAACGCGCCAGCGGATGCGATTGGTCGAGTCGGGTGGGGCGTACGGTCAAGTTGTAATCCTTGCCGATGCGTTCCGCTGATGCAATCAACTTGATCGTTTGCCGATGCTCTTGCGCGTCGCGTATATCATCGAGCGTGATGTGGCGAATGCCTTCTACCGTTACGTCCTTCAGTGTAGTTGGGCGACGCAAAACAGCGTTGGCGATGATGACCAACTTGTTCGCCGCGTCCCAGCCATCCACATCGAGCGACGGATCGGCTTCCGCCATTCCGATTTCTTGCGTGTGTTTGAGTGCCTCGTCGTACGCTTGCCCTTGCGCCATTCGCGACAAGATGTAATTCGTCGTGCCGTTCAAAATACCTTCCACACGTTCGATCGTTGTCACTGCCAGATCGCGCGTGCCGATGTTCAGCGTGGGCAAACCGCCCGTCACCGCCGCGCTGTGGAGCAAAGCCACACCATTTTGACGCGCGAGTGTCGCGAGTTCGGAGTACGCCAACACGAGCGGACCTTTGTTGGCAGTGACGACGGACAGTTTGCGCGCGAGCGCAGTGCGTATCGCACTCAAACCCGGTTCGCCGGTTTTCAAGTTGGTGGGTGTCAACTCGACGACGATGTCAATATCGAGATGCGCCAGCCATTCGGCGGGAGTAGTGTTCGTCCGCGCGTTAGGCAGATGAGCGATGCTTTGCTTGGAACGTTTGACATCCAAAATCGTGCTGATGTCCAAACCTTGTGCATCGTGGACACTTGCGGCTGAATCGCAGACGCCGACGACGAGCAAATCGCGCTCAAAGCGCGTGCGAATCGTGTCGCGTTTGAGTCGAAGCAGTTCCAACAAGCGCAGTCCAACGTTTCCCAAACCGACGATGGCGAGTCGTGTAGGGTGCATTGTGGTTTCCTCCAGAATTGGTTACCTAGCAGATTCGCGTCAACTTTTGTAGGACAAGTTTCAAACTTGTTCTACGCGTGCGTAACACTAGTCACATAAAAAACAGCCCTGCGTGTGCGACACAGGGCTGAGGTATCGGCTAGAAGAGTCGGCTCCAGATGCTACGGCGTGCTTCGGCTTCGATGCGCGCCAAGCGTTGTTCGAGGATGAGGCGGTACTCGGCGTCGCGTTTGCGCAATTCGGCAAGTTCTTGCTCCAAGCGTTGCATCCGTTCGCGCAATTTCATATTCTCTTCTTTCAGGTTGAAATTGTCCTGAATGATGACGCCTTGCAAGTTGCGGTTCACTTGCAGACTGTTTTGAATCGTCTGCTGATTTTCGATCATTGCGCGCAACGTATCGGTGAGGACGACAAAGCCGGCGGCTTGCGCGCTATCGCGCGGCGCGAGCGCGGACGAAGTGACCGTCTCGCCGCGTCCTTCGGCGTGCAATTGCTCGATGACTTCTTCGGTGCTTAAACCACTTGCCAATTGATCCTTGATGCGTCGCAACACTACTAGGTCTTCTTCCACAAAGCGGCGACTCGCACCATCGCTGCTGGTTGGACCCGCTGGCGAAAGGAACGGCGCAAAGTCTTTGACCCAACGTTTGAGGGTATTGACCGATACGTTCAGTTCGGTTGCCGCTTGTTGAAACGTTTTGAATGTGTCAGCCATCCTACCACCTTCCAAAAAATTTCATCACCGCGCCTGATCATTGGGAATTTCGCGGTATGATCCTTCGATGATGTTCTCGTCCCGCGTCGGTGCTGTGCCCTCTGCCGCCAAGGCGCGGCGATGTTCTTCGACGATCGCGCGCGGGCATGCCTCGATGAACAGGGCGATTGCTAACGCAATGATGCCCACATCGTCCAGTTGTCCCAAACCGAGTGCAAGGTCGGGAAGGAAGTCAACCGGGGACAGAACGTACAGAATGGCAGCGGGGATGATCAATTTGGCAAGCCAAGATACGCGCGCGTCGTTGAGCAAGCGCCACACCAACCGTAACGTCCGAATGAATTGGGTTAGCACCCCGGCATCGGTTGGCGTAATGACGGGCTGGCGTTGTTCACTCATTTCTCAAACCTCGCTCTTTATTCTACCACGCCTTGCCAATTTTGCAAAATGCGCTTTTTGTGGTAGGAAGGCGTTTGATGCTATAATTTGCCACAGGGGACACAGAGAACACGGAGGAAAACAAGTGTTTCTGTGCGCTCTGGCTGAAATCAATCGCTAATCGGTTTCCAACCGATTTCCATCTCCACTAGCCGCTGATTTCCAATCGGCGGCTTGCATCAAAGGAGCAGTGTTGTTGCAACGTTGGTTTTTGCTG
>JAOACU010000124.1 GCA_026417715.1 Anaerolineae bacterium
AAGAGACAGTCCCAGAAACGCGCCAGTAAATCCTCCAACGATTGCGCCAAACCCTACGGCATCGAGGATGCTTGCATAGAGCGGATAGAAGAGCGAACCCAACAATCCGCCGATCCAAGTGAAAAGCATTGCAAAGGCAAAACTCAGACGCGGCTGAAACGTAGTTTGAAAACTCGACTGTCCAAACGCCAATCGAATGATTACCCAAGCAATCAACGTGAGTGCCGCGCACGCGAACGCGCTGAGCATACCCGCTGGCAAATCAATGGTCACGCGCGCCGTGTGAAATCCCGATCCGATCAACGCGCCAATGGCTGCGCCAAGCACGAGTCCTAACAGCAAAAAGCCGAGTCGCGACAAGAGCGCAACGTTACGTGAGAGAACGAACGCGCCTAGCGCGTAAAATACGCTACCCAACGCTAATCCTATCACTGTGCTCACCAGCCACATTACAAACCCAGCCGAAGTCACAAAGGGACCTGCCAACATTCCAAAGAGGGTGAAACCGAGGATGGTACGAAAGTTGGATTGTGTCATTGCGATTCCTTTTGTTGCAAACGCGTCACAAATTCGGTATGCTCTGCTGAGGCGATGCCCTCTTGCACCGTTGCAAGTAACTGGGCGATGTTGCCTGCCCAAAACGCTTCGACGTTCAACCAGAGACCGGGAAAGACCTTGCTTTTGATCATCTTGTTCTCTTCGGGCAAGTTGGTGTACACACCCTCTTGTAGCACAAACCAATCCACGCGCTTTTCGTGCATTTGAATTGCCAGATACTCTTGCACGCCGCTGCGTTGATAGACACGTTTTTTGATGTGCAGATCGTACGCGGCACTACTTGCCGCAACTTCAGCGATGAATTCGGGTGCACCTTCGAGATAATCGTCGGGCGTGAGGCGCGCTTTGCCGCCGCGTTCAGTTTCGATCCACAGAAACGCATCGGGTTGCACTTCGTTCTCCCAATCGAGGCGCACCGTGCCATTGTCTCCCAAACGAACGCCGGGCGTAGCTGCAGCATAAACTCCACACCAGGTAATCAATTGAGCATGGGGTTCGCTATGACGCGTGATACCAATCGGTGAGGGCATATACACGACTCCTTCGAGTAATTCGGCTTTTTTGATTTCTGGATGCGCCTCGTAAATCCGCTCGAATTCTGCGCGCGTCAAATAGTCACCTGGGTTCAGCGGCGGCACCTCGACTATCCGTGTCTGGACAGGATGACTGATTTTAGGTACGGTTACAGTACTCACAGTGCACCTCACGCCTTGTTAGTGAGAGATTTAGAGATTGGAGATTGGAGATTAGAGATTCGTCTTTCGTCCTTCGTCCTTTTGGGCTCATTGGTTCATTGGCTCATTGGCTCATTAACTTGCGTAACACCGTTAGCAAGATTCCACCGTTTTTGTAGTAATCCACTTCGACAGGTGTATCGAGTCGTGCAATCACCTGAAATTTTCGTTGTTGTTCGTCAGGATGCGTAGCAACGACCGTGAGTTCTTGGCGCGGTTGAAGGTTATCCGAAATCCCCAAAATGTCAAACGTCTCGTGCCCGGTCAAACCGAGTGTTTGTACGTTTTCGCCGGGTTTGAATTGCAATGGCAACACGCCCATTCCCACAAGATTCGCGCGATGGATGCGCTCGAACGAGACAGCGATGACGGCTTTGACACCGAGTAGCGCGGGTCCTTTTGCCGCCCAATCGCGCGATGAACCCGTGCCGTACTCTTTTCCCGCAAGCACGATGAGTGGCACGCCTTCGGCTTGGTAGCGCATTGCGGCATCGTAAATTGCCATTTTTTCCGGCGGTCGGCGGTCAGCGGTCGGTGGGCCAAAATACAGCGTGTATCCACCTTCCTCACCACCCAACATCAAATTCTTGATGCGAATGTTCGCGAACGTGCCACGCATCAAAACTTCGTGATTGCCGCGCCGCGTGCCGTATTGATTAAAGTCTTCGGGTTGGACGCCGCGCGCGATGAGATACTTGCCCGCCGGCGAATTCTTGGGGATACTTCCCGCTGGCGAAATATGATCTGTCGTGATTCCATCACCAAACACACCCAAGACGCGCGCGCCGCGAATCTCCGACAACTCTCCAATCTCCAGTCTCAAATCTCTGAAAAACGGCGGTTCTTGAATGTACGTCGAGTTGGGATCCCACGCAAACGTCTCACCGCCACTCACAGGAATCGCGTTCCACATCGGATTGCCATCGAACACATTCGCATACACGCGCGCAAACATCTGCGGATCGAGTGACGCGGCAATCGTATCGGCGATTTCTTTTTGCGAGGGCCAGATATCGCGCAAGAACACGGGCGCGCCATCATTGCCAACGCCGAGCGGCTCGGTTTCCAAGTTGATGTCAGTTGTACCCGCGAGCGCGAACGCAACGACGAGCGGCGGCGACGCGAGGAAATTTGCGCGCACGAGCGGATGCACGCGTCCTTCAAAATTGCGATTGCCCGAAATCACTGCTGCGACCACAAGATTGTGTTCGTTGATCGCGCGCGTCACCTCATCGGGCAAGGGACCGCTGTTGCCGATGCAAACGGTGCAACCATACCCCGTGAGATGAAAACCGAGTTGTTCCAAGTACGGCATCAACCCGGCGTTGATGAGATACTCGGTCACGACCTTGGAGCCGGGCGCGAGCGACGTCTTGACGTGTGGCTTGACGCGTAAACCTTTTTCGACCGCTTTTTTCGCCAGCAAGCCCGCACCAATCATCACCGATGGATTGCTGGTGTTCGTGCACGAGGTAATCGCGGCAAGGACGACCGAACCATGCGTAATTTCAGATTTTCGATTTTCGATTTCAGATTGAGGTAGCCCATATCCGCCTTGCACGACAGAGGTAAACAAGGATTCACGCATTCGTGTTTTAAGGTTGCCGAGTGAAACGCGTTGTTCGGGCTTTTTGGGACCCGCGAGACTCGGTTCAACGGTGGAGAGATCGAGTTCGAGCGTATCGCTGAAAATCGGGTCGGGTGTGGAATCGGTGCGAAAGACGCCTTGTTCTTTGGCATATCGTTCGAGCAACTCTGCCGCGCGCGCGCGTCCGGTTTGACGCAGATAGCGAATCGTTTCGTCGTCGGTGGGGAAAAAGCCCATCGTCGCGCCATAGTCGGGTGCCATATTCGCAATCGTCGCGCGATCAGGGAGCGACATCGAGGACAAACCCGTGCCGTAGAATTCGACAAACTTGTCCACCACACCTTTGGCGCGCAACATTTGGGTCACGGTCAACACGAGGTCGGTGGCGGTCACGCCTTCGCGCAACGCGCCAGTGAGTTTAAAGCCGACGACTTGCGGCGTAACGATGTAGAGCGGTTGCCCCAACATCACCGCTTCGGCTTCGATACCGCCTACGCCCCAACCGAGCACACCCAGTCCGTTGATCATCGTCGTGTGCGAATCCGTGCCGACGAGTGTATCGAAGAACAATTCACCGTCGCGGGCGATCACACCTTGCGCGAGAAATTCCAAGTTGACTTGGTGCACGATGCCGGTAGCAGGTGGAACGACGCGCAAATTTTGGAACGCTTGCGCGCCCCAACGCAGAAACTCGTATCGCTCGCGATTGCGCTCGAATTCCAGTTGCGCGTTTTTCTGCAACGCATCGGGCGTGCCAAAATAGTCCACCATTACCGAGTGGTCAATCACCAAGTCCACTGGCACGAGTGGATTGATTTTGCGCGGGTCTTTGCCAAGTCGTTTGACGGCGTCGCGCATCGCTGCCAAATCCACGATGCACGGCACGCCAGTAAAATCTTGCATCAACACGCGCGCCGGCATAAACGGCAATTCGTTCTCGGCAGGTGCAGTGGCATTCCAGCGCGCGAGTCGTTCCACGTCCTCGGCAGTGACGAGATAGCCATCTTCGTTGCGCAACAACGCTTCGAGCAAGATACGAATCGAAAACGGCAATCTGTCCAAATTCGGCGCGACACCGGTTTTAGCCAGATGATCCAAACGATAAATCGTATAGTCACCAAATTGCGTACGTGTTCCGAAAGTATTTTTCTTCTGTGGCATAGTCCTCCTGTGAATGACGAAGGACGAACGAATCGTCATTCGTCCTTCGTCGTTAGTCTTTCTCATCACCGAAACTGGGAGTCGTCTTGGTGCGATCGCGCTTGCGCCAATTGCTCCACGCTTGCGCCGCGCTGGGTCCGACGAGCGACACGATCGCTAACAGCAAGATGATGAGCGAGAGCGGGCGTGTGAAAAAGATGAGTGGATTGCCAACCGAGATGAGCATCGAACGACGAAACTCTTGCTCGATGAGTGGTCCGAGAACGACACCCAACACAATCGGCGCCATCGGAAAACCATGACGACGCATCAAAAACGCGGCAACACCAAGCGTGAATAGCATCAACAGTTCTACGACGCTGCCGTTGAGTGCGTACACACCTAGCACGGAAAAAACGAGAATGCCGCCAAAGAGTAACGGCTTGGGTATATCGAGCATCCGCACCCAGATTCCGACAAGTGGCAAGTTGAGCAAAAGTAACAACGCGTTACCGATGTAGAGACTGGCAATGAGTCCCCACACCAATTCGGGTTTTTGACTGAAGAGGAGTGGACCAGGGCGCAAGCCATACAGTTGAAACGCGGCGAGCATCATCGCGGTTGTGCCAGAGCCCGGCAAACCGAGTGCAAGCAGCGGCACGAGTGCACCACCCGCGCTGGCATTGTTCGCGGCTTCGGGACCAGCCACCCCTTCGATCATTCCCGTACCAAATTTTTCCGGCGTTTTCGATGCGCGACGTTCAGCGTTGTACGAAAGAAACGACGCGACTGTTGCGCCTGCACCGGGCAGAATGCCAATGAAGAATCCAATCAAAGTGCCGCGTATCCACGCTGGAATCGAGCGCCTCCATTCGTCGCGTGTCATCAACAACGAGCCCGTTGTACGGACAATCTCTTCGCGTACGCGCTTGAATGTTGCCGCGTTCCAAAACACTTCGCCAATCGCAAACAAACCGATCGCGGCGACCACCACATCCACACCGCCGAGCAATTCCGGACTACCGAAGGTATAGCGCGCTTGCCCGGTCTGCAAATCAATCCCAATCATTCCGATACCTAGTCCCAGCAATGTGGCGAACAGCGCTTTGGGCGCCGAATCGCCGGCGAGACCGGTCACGGCGGTCAGCGCGAGACACATAATCGCGAAATATTCAGGCGGACCAAACCGCAAGGCGAATTCAACAAGAACGGGCGCAAGTAACATCAGCATAAACGTCGCAAAGGTGCCAGCGACGAACGAACCAATCGCGGCGGTTGCCAACGCCGCGCCACCGCGTCCTTGCTTTGCCATTTTGAACCCATCGAGTGTCGTCACCACACTCGCGCTTTCGCCGGGCGTGTTGACCAGAATCGAAGTGGTCGAGCCGCCGTACATTGCGCCATAGAGAATACCGCCAAACATAATGAACGCTGTCGTCGGATTGAGTCCAAAAGTCAACGGCAAGAGCAAGGCAATCGTCAGCGCCGGACCAATGCCGGGCAAAACGCCAATCGCCGTGCCAACGACAACGCCAATCAATCCAAAGAGTAGATTCGTTGGCGTGAGTGCCGTGCCAAAGCCCACGCCAAGATTAGCCAAGAGTTGAGTTAGCGCGTCCATAGTATCTCCAACACGCCAGCGGGCAATCCGATTTTGAGTAGACCGTTGAAGAACCCATACACCAAAAGACTAATGCCAACGCTGACAATCGCATCGCGCAACCATGCCTTGCTCCCAAAGACGCGCGCTTCGAGGAATAAAAACGCCGAGGTCGCGATGATATAACCGAGTGGTGCTAACGCGTAGATGTAGACGAGCAACACCAAGGCAGCCGCCCCCCATGTTCGCCAGTCCATCTCCTCAAGGTCGGCAAACGTCGCGCCTGCGCGCTGTTTACGCCACGTTTGTACGCCAAGCCACACACCCGAGAGCATCATACCGATACCAATCAAGATCGGAAAAAAACGTGGACCAACAGCCGAGTAACTTGTGCTTGGCTCGTTGATTGCAAATGCTCCAGCCAGATATGCCGCGCCAAAGATGAGCATAATGACTGCAACAATCAAATCATGTTTCATCCTTCCCCCCTTGCGTGGAGTAGGTGTAACACCTACTCTTCCACCGACGCGCTTGTTGCGTGTGGTAGGACAAGTTTGCAAAAAACTTGTCCTACCACTGCCTCGATTATTGACTCACGTTACGCAGTAAACGCAGGACAAGTTTCAAACTTGTCCCACAACAACGTAACATCAGTTATTGAATCAAACCGATGGCTTTGAGAACTTGGGTAACGCGCACATTTTCCTCGTCGAGGAATTTTCCGTACGCATCGCCCGTCAAGAACAAATCGTCCCATTCGTTCTTGACGAGAATTTCTTGCCACGCTTTGCTGTTGCGCATTCGCGTCAACGCTTCGATGAGCCACGCGCGCGTCTCGGCGTCAATGCCGGGTGAGCCAACAACGCCGCGCCAGTTGGCAAGCACAACATCCACACCACTTTCCTTCAAAGTCGGCGTGGGGTCTTTGCCGATTTTCTTCTCCGAGGACACGGCGAGGAAACGCATCTTGCCTGCATCCACATGCGCTTTCCATTCGCCATAACCGGACACGCCAACGGTGACCTGACCACCGATGACAGCGGCGGCTGATTCACCACCACCAGCGAACGCGACATAGTTCACGTTCTTGATGTCCACGCCAACTGCCTGCGCGATCAAACCGACGAGAATATGATCAGTGCCGCCCGCCGAGCCACCGCCCCACGAAATACTCTTGGGGTCTTTTTTGAAATCGGCGATCAACTCTTGCAGTGTCTTGTACTTGGAATTGGTGGGCACGGCGATCACTTCATACTCGCCGGTCAAGCGCGCAAGTGGAACAGTGTCCTTGAGCGTAACTGCGCTCTTGTTTGTCAAAATCCCACCGACCATCACGAGACCCATCGTCATAATGGTATGCGGGTCTTTTTTCGAGACGAATTCCGCCAAGCCGATCGTACCCGCTGCACCACCTTTGTTGGTGACCTCAACCGCAACGGGAACGATCTTTTCGTTCGTCAAGACCTGCTGCATCAAGCGCGACGTTTGATCCCAGCCCCCACCTGGATTCGCAGGTGCGAGGATAGTGAGCGTTTTGCTGGGATAGCCACTCTTGGTCACGGGTAGCGGACCTGTGGCTACGGTAGGAACAGCCGTAGGTTTGGGTGCTTCAGTTGGCTTGGGGGCTTCGGTCGGTTTCGGTGCTTCCGTTGGTTTCGGTGCTTCCGTTGGTTTGGGTGCAGCGGTTGGCGGTGCGGCTGTGGGCGCGGGTGTCGGTGCAGGCGCGCATGCCGCAACGATGACAACGAGTGCAAGCAAGGCAAACAGAACGATTTTCTTGTCAAACATTTCTCCTCCTTTTTTCTAGAAATTCGATGAACAACGAATCTTGGGGAATCGGCAAGCAACCACCTCCTTTCAATATCCTAGCGTGAGGCAAAGCCGATGCGACGTTACAGATACTGTCGCGCGTGCCTCCACGAATGTTCGATATGTTCTGCCATCAAGCGCGTCGCGCGTTTTTCATCGCGACGACTCAACGCGGCAAGGATTTGCCGATGCTCACGCACAGCAATCGGGGTGCGGGTACTTTCTTGGATATTGAGACTACGAAATCGCTGAATTTCTTCACCGATTTCCAGCACCAAGCGCGCCAATCGCCGATTCCCGCTCATCTCGGCAATCGTCCGATGAAAGTCAATGCTGGCTTCCACCACTTGGGCTTGATCGTGATCGGCGAGGGCGCGTGTAGTGCGCTGGAGAATCGCTTGCAATTGTTGGCGATAGGCGGGGGTGAAATGGCGCACCGCAAGTCGTATCGCGAGGACTTCGAGATGTTGACGAATTTGATACAGTTCTTCGACCTCGCGCGGATCGAGGGCTTGGACGACGACCCCTTGACGATTGACGGTGACGAGGCGTTCTTGTTCAAGGCGGCGGAAGGCTTCGCGCACTGGATTGCGCGACAAGCCCATCCTAGCGGCAATATCTCGTTCGATGAGACGTTCGCCGGGTTTGAACTGTCCCGTGAGGATGGCGCGACGCAGGGCAAGATACGCCTCGTCGCGCAGTGGACGACGCACGGAGAGATCAATCTGGAGACCAAGGTCTTGCCCCATCGCGGTTTGTGCCCTCCCCTTTTGGTATACCGTATACAGTATACCACAAAACGTGTCTCGCGTCAATGGTTTGGCGCAATTATCTTGCGGCGGGTACAAAGTCGGCGTTGGCGACTCG
>JAOACU010000125.1 GCA_026417715.1 Anaerolineae bacterium
GTGTGATGCTGATGTCATGCGATGGCGAATAAATCGCTTTGAGCGCGACGTTGGAACGCAAAGACACAGTGACGGAAACATTTTTCAACGGCTTGGGCGAAAATTTTTCGGTGTTGAGTGGATAGATGTAGCGCACCAAGCCAGAGTCGGCTTTGAGAATTTGCGTGTACTCGATTTCGACGCGCTTTTCACTTTGCGGGGGAATCGGATAGATGCGCGCTTGAAACGCGTTGCGTCCAACGTACTCTAACAACGCGGGATCGCGCTGACGCCGCACAATGTCTTCGTAGATACGCCGCGCTTCGTTCTTGTCGAGAACTTTGCCCTCGATGCGTTTGCCATCCACCCACATTGCAAACTCGCTGATAGCGGCGTCTTCGGGCAAGGGAAAAATGTATGTTCCTTCGAGCGCGTACGTACTCTCGTTGATGAAGGTTTGATCCACGCGCGTCCGCGCGATTTGATTTTCAATCGTGACAGTGACGTTGTGATTTTTGACGGTGAGGTACGTCGCGCAATCGCGTCGAATCGGTGGCAGGGGCGGATGCACAGTCACCGGTGGTGGAATCGGACGCGCGCGTCCGCATTCGCCTTCGTAAGCAATGCTCGCGCCCTCGGCAGCGGCGACACACGAATTGCTGTGTGTTTTGCCATCGCAACCACACACGGGCGCGTAGAGCGCAATGCACGCTTCGGGTCTAGACGCACACACGCCCGATGCTGTACACTGACCGAAGGGCTTGGCACAGTATTCTTTGAGACCGCATTGTGCATTACTCGTGCACGCGCGCCCAATGGCTGGCGCAATGCCTGGCGAAGGTACGGTTACAATCGTCGGCGACGTACCACTCGTTGATGATCCTTGAGGTGGTAAAGGTACTGGCAGTGGTGGACATTCGACGATGACGAGTCCATCGGCGGAGACGGAAGGTGTGTGGAGCGTAAAGATCGCGACGAGTGCAAAAGCGAGCGCGAGCGCGAAAGAACGCGAAAGGGCGCGAAAGGGACGCGAAAGGAGCGCGAAAGAGCGCGAAAGGGACGCGAAATGGCGCGAAAGAACGCGAAAGGGACGCGAAAGAGCGCGAAAGGGGCGCGAAAGTTTGGTTGTCATTGGGTAACTCCTTTCTGGGCGAAGGACGGAGGACGAAAGACGAATGACGGAGGGCGAAGGTGTGCGTTGATGTCTGTCCTCTGCTGTTTAGACGATGAGGGAATGGGAAAAGTTCCCCTTGATTGTAATTGCTCAACCCTGCCAGATTTCAGTCACACAGAGTAGTTACCCTTGATTTCTCTTGGTTCGTCGAAATAACTCTTGCGCGAAGGCAGGTCTTTCACTCTCCATTCAACAGATGCCGATTGCCGATGTGCACGTTGACGAGTCCTGCCGCGCGCGCGGCGTTCTCGGCAGCGTGTGCCTGACGCGCAGAGGTGCACGGTAAATCGGAGAGGTAAAAGTTGGGGGCAAAGCCGAGGAGCGCGTAAGGGATGCGTGGATCGAAACTCGCGATGAAACGTGCAAGTTTGCCCACTTGGTTTTCATCTACATAGCCCGGCACCAACAAGGTGCTCGCAACGACGAGTGGCGGTTCGGGACGTTCGCCAAAGCGGCGCGCAGCGCGCGCGAAATTTTCCAGCGTTCGCCGATTGGAAACTCCAGTGAGAGCAAGGTGCAACGATTCGTCGTACGCTTTCAAATCGAATTTGATGCAACCGCCGGTGGAAAGTGAATAGTGCACGGCGGCATCGAGGAGTTTGGGATGCATCGTCCCGTTCGTTTCCCAGCAGACGCGCACACCGCGTTGCGCGAACAGTTTTGCGCTGGCAAGCGCGTGGGGCATTTGCGAAGCAGGATCGCCGCCAAAATAACAAACGCAAAATGTGCGCGCGTTCGCAGCGGCGGCAAGTTCAGTGGCACTCAAGGTTTCGTGACGGTCGGGAGAGATTTCGCGATAGTGCCAGTTTTGGCAGTAGAGGCAATTCATCGTGCAACTGGCGTAGAACACAGCGAGGTTGTGCGCGCCGCGTTGCGCACTACCCGCGCACACCCAATCGGCGACGCAGTTGGTGGGAAGCGGATCGCGATACCAGTGCAACAGCCCGCGCGCGGGCGTGCCCGCGAGGTGAACGAGTTTGCCTTGACGCACTGTGCGTAGATTGCAAAAGCCGCGTTCGCCTTCGCCAATCACACATTCGTTGGCGCATAGCGTGCAACGAACCCCGCCTTGTGTTCGCGGCGGCTGAATCGGCAAATCGAACTCGGTGCGCGAGTCGGTGTGAATTGCGCGGACGCGTGCGGACGCATCGGCAAAGAGTCCGCGCAAACAATCGCCGCACCAGCCGAACGCGGCGGTGATCCAACGCGATGTGCGCTGACATACGGGACAAGTTGGTGCTAACGATCTGGGGGAAAACACACGCGACACACGTTATTCTCGCCGGCGCCTGTATGTGCGACGACGCGATTGAGGGCGACGTTTGCCTGGGCAAGTCAATCGGCGCGCGCTATCGAGGTGTACGTAGAGTTCTTCCACGATGGCGTCAGGATTATTGGGATCGGCGTCTGGCGTGCGTCCTAACGCCAGCACAATCATTTCCGGCGAGTCGGCGTCTGCCGCGCCGGGTTCAGCATACGCGACACCAATCACGTACAACGCCGCAAGTTCATCGAGAATCTTGTCTTCTTCGTCGGTTTGGGTGTGATACGAATCACCACAATTGGGGCATAGCAAGGGAAGTGTGTGTCCATCGTGGAAAACCAACGTGAGAGGAGACTTGGCACTGGTGGGTATAATGTCTTGTATCTGTTTGCCCATCAAGTGCGCGTCTATGCGTTCGATGGCACATTCGTATTCATCACCTACACGCACGCGGGGACAGTTGTGTTCGTCACACCACATCAATTTGTTTAACATTGGTTAGTCCATATCTAGAGAATATCTTGAGTCGGTAACACATCAACGAGAGTGCCGATTCGTTATTCACTGATGTTACGCACACGTAGGACAAGTTTGCAAACTTGTCCTACGCGTGCGTCAATTATTCATTCAGGGTAACTTGCTCAGCCGTACCGAAATTTTCGCTAGAGTGCAGAGATCACAGAGCAATTGTTGGTTTTTCCCTCTGTGATTCATTGGCGCGATGTTTCGATTCACTGCCCAGGCACGCGTGTGCCGACGAAGGGAATCGGTCCAAGGTCGGTGGTGCCGCCCGCCGTGACTCGAATCGGTAATTCGATGCCGCCACCTTGACGTACAATCGCCAACTCGCGTGAACCAGCGGGTACGCCTCGAATCTCGAATGCGCCGCGAGCATCGGTTTGACCTTGCATACTGGGGCGCAGGATGTAGATTTCCGCGTCAAGTGGTTTGCCTTGTTCATCTACCACGATGCCGATGACGGTGCCCGTACCCATCGCGCGCTCAAATGGTTCACTCTTGAGCAAATTGACGGCGAGAATGGCGGTGAGTAAGAACAACGCTGCAACCACCATCCACACCAGACGCCAACGTATGGCACTTCGATCTTTGGGTTTGAGTCCTTTTTGATAGTCCTTCAACGAAGGTGACGATTCGAATGCCATCGTGCCCTCCTTGTTTTACTTGACGGGATCAACCGAAATTTTATCGAACCGCGCGGTGGTAGTGCTCCAAGTTCGAAAGCCCACGCCACCACTGGTATAAGTGCTATCCGTACCTTGCAGAACTTGCTTGCCGTCTATATACGCTGTAAAGGTGTTGCCTTTGACAACAATTTGTACTTGACGCGGGGTGTTATACCAGTTGTAGCCGGGTGCGCGCGCGACAGCAAAGGGTGTGAGTTCGCTACCGTTGACCCACTTGCGCATAATGAACGCGCCATAACCCGGATCATACTGAAACGTATAGCCGTTGACCTTACTAAAGTTTGTGGCGCGAAACCAAATGCCATAACCATTGCCTTGATTCAATACGGCTCCATTCACGGTGATAACATAGTCACTTTGCGAGAGATTGTGGAAGATACGCCCCTCGCCGGGACCTCCTAGCAAAGAGCCGTCTTTGGTTTGCCAACTGCCGCTGATAATTTGCCACTGGCTCAAGTTGTTGAAATCATCACTAAAGTACGAACCACATCCCTGTTCCCAACCGATGTTCCGAACGATCTGACAGTACATCCCTTGCACGTCCACACCGAAAAGGGATAGTGCCAGAATGACGCTTAGAATGAAGATAGCGATGATCAGCACATACTCTACCGTCCCCTGTCCGCGTTCACATCGAACGAACCGACGCATCGTTCCTCCTTTCGATTCGATGAACCTAGACGCCTAGCGTTTGGCTTGACGTTGTGCCAAGCGCGCGGCAACGCGTTGATACATCGGTGAAGGTTGCGCTGGCGGTTGTTTTTGGTGTTCGGGTTTACTCAGGATGTATGCCCAATCTTCAAACAGCGCGCCCAGTGGCGTGGGCGGCGATTCGAGAATCGGCGGGATGCCGCGATTGATTGCCATCACAAAAGTATCGGAGACGAAAGGGAGTACCACGTCAATCGGACGTTGCAATGCCTCTTCGATTTCACGGCGCGCCAAACCGCGTCGTTCAAAGGTCCAGTTCAAGACCAAACGGATGATGTTGCGTGGATATTTGAGTGTATCGAACACATCGAGCGCGCAGGCTGCCGCGTGTACCGATGCAAGTTCGGGAGCGAGCAGCAGCAAAATTTCGTCGGCGTGATCTAAACCCGCGAGTGTCGTTGCACTGAAATCGTGAGGTAGGTCGAGCACAAGATAGTGATGATGCTCCTTGAGTGTCTCGATGACGCGCGCGACCTTGTCGTTGGTGATCAGTTCAGCGTGTTCAGGACGACTGGGCGCGGCAAGTACGAACACGCCGCTCGAATGGTTCAGACACACTTTTTCGATCAGGTCAGCATCTATGTCGTTGACCGAAACGCGCGCAAGGTCTGCCCACGTCTTGCGTAGCGGGAGATTGAGTAACAGTGCGCTTTGTCCGGTGGTGAGTGACAAATCAATCAGCCCCACGCGACAATTCCACAACTGCGCCAGTCCCACCGCTACATTCGCCGCGACCGTAGAAGTCCCGACTCCGCCGCGCAATGAAAAGACTGCAATCACTTTGCCGCTGATCTTTTGCGCTTCGCTGGGAGGCGTCACCATTGTTCGACGTAACAACACGCGCACGCGCGCTTGCAACTCGGAGGGATCGAAGGGCTTGATCATATACTCGTCGGCGCCGGCTTCAAACCCGCGAATCTTTTCTTGCACATTATCGTGCGCCGTGAGGATCATAATCGGCAATTGCGCTGTAAGGGGATGTTGGCGAAGTTGACGCGTGAGTTCATAGCCGTTCATCCCCGGCATCTCGACATCGGAAATCACTAGGTCGGGGCGCAGTTCATCAAGACGGCTGAGCACTTCGGCACCGCTTGTGGCGGTCAAGGTTTCATAGTTGGCTTGTTTGAGAATGGTCGTCACCAGTTTCAGACTGACCGGGTCATCATCTACAACCAAAATCCGCGTAGCCATACACCTCCTTGTGCAAGCATCTTTGTCTAGCGGTTTTACGTCGCGCGTGACGGCTGTGCTTACGCCACTATTGTATCACAAGACAGATACGGAAACAAGATGGTGAAAGTACCATTAAAACAACAAGACCTGCCAAGCCGTTCTCGACAGGTCTTGTGTGCTATCTATGTCGCGCCGCGCAACTCTGCACCGATCTCGCGTCGTAAGCGCGCGACGATTTTCTCGCGCACCTTGCTCGCGTCTTCATCGGAGAGTGTGCGATCCGTTGCTTGAAACGTCAGTGTGTACGCGAGCGATTTTTTGCCCGACGGAATTTGATCGCCGCGATACACATCGAACAGCACGGCGCGTTGTAACAGCGCGCCACCCGTTTGCACGATGAGCGCGTGCACGCGATCCGCCGACACGTTTTCGTCCACCACAAGCGCAAGGTCTTACACGACGGCAGGAAAGCGCGAGAGCGACGCGGTTTTGTATGTCTTGGGCACGCGCATTAACAATGCATCCACATCGAACTCGGCAACGAGCACAGTCTGCGCGGGCAAATCGAATTTCTCGCGCACAAGTGGATGCAATTCTCCCAATTCCCCAATCACCGAATCCCCCAACTTTAACTGTGCCGCGCGCCCTGGATGAAACATCGGATTGGATGAGGGGACGAAGGACGCGTGCGTCGCGTGCAAACCATCGAGCAATGCTTCAACCACGCCCTTGAGATCGGAGAAATCCATCGGTGTTGTGTCTGCCCCTTGCCACGTGACTTCGTCGCGCGCGCCAGTCATCACAATCGCCACGCGTTGTCGTTCGAGGGGCAAACGCAAGCCCTTGTCCTCAGGTAGTTCGCTTGCAATTTCGCGCGGCAACAACACATCGTCCGCACCACGCATCCAAAACACGGGACCGATTTCAAAGATCGCGACGCGTGAACGATAACGAAGGTTCGCGGCAGTGAGGTCTAGGAGATTAGAGATTAGAGATTGGCGCAGGACGGTGCGCTCTGCGCTGATGGGATTCTCGATGCGCACGTACTCGCGCACAGGAATCGCTGGTCGTGGTGCATCGGGAAGCGTGAGCAGGGCTTCGCGTTCGGGTGTGGTGAAGCGATACGTGACCACGTCCTGCAAGCCGGCGTCAATCAGCAAATCGCGCACGCGCTCTTCAAACTCGAGTTCGATGTTCTCGCGTTGCGGTGGCAGTTCATCGTTCATCCGCGAAATCGGAATGTTCTCATATCCGTAGAGGCGCGCGATTTCTTCGATGAGATCGTCGGTGCCGTCCACATCGAGGCGATGGTCGGGTACGGTGACGCGCAAAACTTGTGACCGCTGACCGCTGACCGCTGACCGCTGACGACGTTGGGCGGTCGGCGGTCGGCGGTCGGTTTCAACTTTGAATTCCAAACGCGTGAGCATCCGCGCGATCTCTGGCGCAGGAATCTCCACACCCAACTGTCGTTTCACTTCAGCAACAGGCAAGTGAATGACGATTTTCTTGGGCTTGTTGGGATACACGTCCACCAAGCCGCGCGCGATTTCTCCACCCGCAAGTTGGCGCATCATCTCGATTGCACGTCGCAGTCCGACGATGGCTTGCGCGGGATGCACGCCACGACTGAACCGATAGCCGGCTTCGGACGAGATTTTCTGTGCCGCCATCGTGCGACGAATGTTGATGTAATCCCACGACGCGGCTTCGAGCAAAACGTTTTTGGTGTTGGCGTCCACCTCGCTCTCCGCGCCACCCATCACGCCGCCAATCGAAAGCGCGCCGCGCGTGTCGCACACCAGAATCGTGAACGGATCGAGTTGGCGTTTGACACCATCGAGCGTGACAAGTTCTTCGCCGGGTTCTGCCAGCCGCGTGATGATTGTTGGTGGTTTGCCGTTGGCGCGCGCAACGAGTTTGTCGTAATCGAACGCGTGCAGTGGTTCACCTGTTTCCAGCATCACGTAATTCGTTACATCCACGATGTTGTTGATGGGACGCATCCCCGCCATCTGCAAACGACGTTGCATCCAAAACGGCGATGGTTTAATTTCGATGCTGCGAATGAGCGCGGCGGTAAAGCGCGGATTGAGTTCGGGATTGGTGATGATGACTTTGACCTGACCATCAATCGGCGCGCCTTTGGCAACGATGCGTTGCGGTACTGGTTTCAGTGACGCGCCTGTGAGCGCGGCAATTTCGCGCGCCACGCCAATCACCGACGCACAGCGCGCCATATTCGGATTGATTTTGATGTCGAACACCACATCGCCGAGATAATCCGCGAGCGGCGTGCCAACGGGCGCATCGTCCGGCAAAAGGAGGATGCCTTCGTGTTCTTCGCTGATGCCGAGTTCTTTCTCCGAACACACCATTGCGCCCGATTCGACGCCGCGAATTTTTGATTTTTTGAGTGTGGTGATTTCCCAGCCCGGCTTGTGTCCATCGAACAAGCGCGCGCCTTCGAGCGCGAGCGCGACCTTGTGACCGCGTTCGCCAATCTTGATGTTCGGCGCGCCCGTCACCATTTCGATTGGCGCATCCGCGCCGTACGCCACGCGCACAATCGTCAAACGATCTGCGTTGGGATGCGGCTTGACCTCCAAAATCTCGCCAACGAAAATTTTATCGCGATCCCACGCCAATTCAGGACGTTCGCCACTGGCGCGCGAACCAGCGGGTCGCGGCAAACCGATATACTCGATTTGCTCCACCTCGAGTCCCGCAAAC
>JAOACU010000126.1 GCA_026417715.1 Anaerolineae bacterium
AACTTGTCCTGAGCGAAGGAATGGCTCAGCGTGACAAATCTAACCATACCCGAGGCGACTTGGACAAACCACTACACCAGTCTCAACAACTTGTGCATACACCTCCAGTACACGCGTCACCATTTTTTCCAACGTAAACTCTGCGCGGACGCGCGCGCGTCCTGCCGCGCCCATTCGCGCGCGTAAATCGGCGTCTGCGCTCAGGCGCATGATAGCATCGGCAAGCGCGCGCGGCGCGCGCGCGGGAACCACCAAGCCCGTTTCGCCATCTACGTTGACGAAACTGGTGCCCGTGCCCAACTCGGTGCAGATGATAGGTTTGCCTGCCGCCATTGCTTCCAACTGTACGACGCCGAACGCCTCGCTGCGTTCGGAGGAAGGCAGGACAAAAATATCGCACGCGGCATAGTAACGTGGTAATTCATCGTCAGGTACTTCACCAACAAAGTGAACACGTTCAGCGAGACCGAGTTGTTGCGCGCGCATTCGCCACGCGCGTTCCATCGGGCCGGTGCCAACAATCGTAAGGTGCACACGCGGCAATTCGCACAACGCATCGAGTAAAACGTCCACGCCTTTGTAGTAACGCAACTTGCCGACGAACAAAAGGTGAATGGTATCGCGTGTCGGTGGGACGTACTCGGCACTGGCACGCTCGAAGGGAGTCGGGTCAATACCGAGTGGCACGACGACGCACTTGTCTTTCCAGCGTGACAGGACCGGCGAGGAGGCAACATAGTTGGGACTAGTGGCGATGATACGATCCACGCGCGCGAGCACGCGTTCCATCATCGGACGATAGAGCGCGCCGGTGATTTTTTGACGGACGATATCACTTTGATAGGTTAGCACGATACCGCGCGCACGACCGCACAAGTACTGCGCCATCTCTCCAAACGGGTATGGGGATTGAATATGGGCAATGTCTGGTGTTTCGTTACGTATGCAGCGAAACAGCGCGACACTGATCGGTGCGGAAAGGATCGTGGCAAGACGCGCGGCAAAAATCACGCGCACGCCGTTCACCGTTTCGACGCGCGTGCGCGCATCGCGGCTGGTCACGAGCACGCTGACCGTATGTCCGCGCGCGGCTTGGGCTTCGGCAAGCAAACGAATGTGATTCTCGATGCCGCCCACGACCGGAAAATAGTCTTTGTAGATGTGCAAAATGTTCAAGGTTGACTAGTGTCCAAAAGTGTGTTATAAAATGCGCCAATTTCGGGTATGGGGTGAGGATCACGATGGACAAGAAAAAATCGCTCACGAAAGTTGAACGTCAAAAATTAGAAGAGGAACGCGCTCAAACGCAAGCCGAATTGGAACGTTTGCGCGAATACTTGCGAACTGCCCCTGAACCTTCGAGTGATGAAGCCGATCTAGAAGTATACGAACGCGAAAAGAATCTTGCACTTGTTCGACGTTTGGAACAAAAATTAGCCGAAATTGACTATGCCTTGCGCACGGCGCAAAAAGGCACCTACGGCATTTGTGAACGCTGTGGCAAGCCGATTGATCCTGAACGTCTTGCCGCGCTACCTGAAACGACGCTGTGTGTCAAGTGCAAAAACGATTTGGAAAAAGCCGCGCGCCGCGCCGCGCGCGGTAGTGTGGTTTAGATTTTCTCAGCCCACCTCCACGCGATTCTTACCGCGTCGCTTGGCGCGCGCCAGCGCGATCTCTGCGCGCCCCAGTAGCGCCAAGTGATCCGCTACATCGCCTCGCGTATTCGCTGCCACACCAACGCTGACCGTGACGTGCAAATCGAGTTTCTCCAAAACAAAGTGATGTTTGCCGATAGTCGCACGGACGCGCTCTGCCAAGGCGTGTGCGCTATCGGCATTCGTCTGCGGCGCGATGATCATAAAATCCTGCCGATCTGCGCGCCCGATGATTTCCGCCTGCTGTGCCATCCCCAACAACAGTTGTCCCATTTCGATTAGCACACTATCGCCGGTCAAAATGCCGTGCGCGCGATTGATCGTATGGAGATTGTCCACATCCACTAGCAAAACCGCGAGCGCTGTTCGATAGCGCGCAGCGCGCTTGGCTTCGTATGCCAAGCGATGTAACAGATACCGCCGATGATACAACCGCGTGAGTGGGTCGAGAATCGCGAGCATCCAATCATTCTCCGCGCGCACCGGGCGCACGGCGGCGATGTGTTTGCCGGTTTGCAACGCTGCCCACGCATGCGTACGTACTTCGGCAAGATCGAAGGGCGCCGTCAAACACTCGGCGATGGGTATATGCGCACGCGTCACTTGCTTGGCTTCTTCGCGGTTCTCCGCTAGAAAAATGATCGGGATGTTCGCGGCAGGGGCAAGTGCGCGCAACGCGCGTGCCACTTGAATCCCATTCGTGCCTTGCAGCGTCACACCCAGAAAAATCGCGTGGGGTTTGTGATCGAGCGCGGCATCTATGATGGTGCAATCGTTCGATGCCGTCACAACGCGGTGCCGTTCGGCTTCGAGTGCCTGGGTTAAAAGATTGATGGTGGCGCGCTTTTTGGACGCCACCAGAAATTTGCCGGGCATTTTACTCCCTCATCTCGTTGATCATTTGTCTGACCAACGCCTCCTCTTCTTCGCGTGTAGTAATTTCTCCGTCCAATCGCGCGGCGCGCAAGCGCGCGAGAATGTCGCGATACACAGGTCCAGGACGCAAGCCCATTCGCTTGAGATCGTTGCCTGTCATTTCAGGTGTCACATAACGCAATTCCGTACGGAACAACGTGACACGTGCGCGCACGCGTTCGTCATCAGTAGCAATCGCGAAAATATCCAACGCCGCGTCCGAATATCCCTCCAATGAACGATAGATGGCACTAGGCGACATTTCTTCGGTAGCAAGTTGTGATTCCGCTTGTTCCCGCAGCGCGACGAGTTGCGCGAGGGTTTCGATGTCAGCATTCGGCAGGCGCAGACGTTCGCTGAATTCTTTGATTTGCGCGAGTGTCAAACGATACGCTAGCAATCCCAGATACATCAACTCGCTTGGACGCGCGTACGTTTCGCGCGCTTGTGCGAATTTGCGCGCGTGCCAATCGGTAAAATCGAGCGCAGGATAAATCGCGGTGAGCGCGCCGAGCGCGTGGGCGCGCGCGAATGCTTTTTCGGGTTCGTTTTCGCGGAAGATTAAATTGAATTCGTGCCGAATGCGTTCGCCGCTGACGCGCGCAAACATTCCCAACGCATCGCTAATCAGTTGCGCGGTGCGCGGCTCGATCTTGAAACCAAAGCGTTGCTCAAAGCGCGCCGCGCGCAAAATGCGTGTGGGGTCTTCGATGAAACTCAAGTTATGCAAAACGCGAATGATGCCGCGTTGCAAATCACCTTCGCCACCAAACGGATCGAGCAGTTGCCCGTAGCGTTCAGGATCGAGACAAATCGCCAAGGTGTTGATGGTGAAATCGCGCCGATGCAAATCTTGTTTGATCGAACTTGTTTCCACTTCGGGTAGCGCGGACGGATGCGCGTAAAATTCCGTGCGCGCGGTAGAAAAATCGAGCGAGGCGAGATGCGCGGTGATGGGAACTAGTTGGGGGGCAAGCGGTATCTCTTTCGTCTTGCGTCCTTCGTCTTTGGTCTCTTTCAAAATCCACTTGGCAGTGCCAAAGCGCGCGTGAGCGTGTACACGTCCGCCGTACTTTTGTTGCAATGCCTGCGCGAGTTTCACCGCATCGCCTTCCACCACGAGGTCAAGGTCAAGGGTTGGCTGATTGAGTAACAAATCGCGCACAAAGCCACCGACGATGTACAAACGGTATCCCAAATCGCGCGCAATGTGACTCGCATCGCGCAACAGTGCCAGCAGTTCGGGGGGCAACCATTTTTCTAGGCGCGCGGCAATCTCTTGCGCGCGCGTCGTGGGTTGTTTGTTCCAAGGTTTGATCAAATCGGTGCGCGTGACAATGCCGATGATACGTTGGTCTTGAACGACGGGCACCTGCCCCAGATTATTTTCGATCATCACCGCGCGTACCTTTTCGAGCGTATCGTCGGGCGAGACTGACGCTGGCTTTTGCATCAAATTTTTGATGGGCGTGTTCAAAAGTTTGTGCCGCACCGCACGATCAATTTCGCGGCGTGTGACAATGCCCACCAGTTTGCCGCGTTGCAACACCGGAAAACCTTCGTGCCCGTAACGATTCATCGCCTCGGCGGCTTGTGCTACGGTGGTGGTGGCGTCAAAAGTATGCACACCGAACGACATCACATCGCGTACGGTCAACGAAGGTTGCACGTGTTCTTTGAGCAATTTCACCAGTCGCGTTTTGACCTGACGCAAGGTGAGACCGCGAATCAATGCGGCGGCGGCTTTGTCGTGTCCACCGCCGCCAAATGCCGTGGCGATCTTTGCCACATCAATCTCGGCGCGCTCCGAACGCGCCACGAGTTGAATGTGGTCATCCATTTGCACCAAGAGAAAGAGCGCGGCAGGATCGTACATCTCGCGGAGTTGATGCGCCAAGACCGAAATTTCTTCGACGTAGGTGTCTGCGCGCGCGGCGGCGATGGCAATTGGATGTCCAGCCATCTCGCGGATTTGAATTTTCTCGATGAGTTGTTGATATAGTTTGTGCTGGGTGTCGGTGAGCGGTGGATGCAAAAATTCGTTGACGATTGCCAACGATGCGCCGTGTTCGAGCAAAAACGCGGCAGCGCGCAGATCGCGCGACGTGGTGGTGATGTAGGAGAGCGAGCCGGTGTCCTCGTAAATGCCTAGCAAGAGGAGTGTCGCTTCGATGGGCGTCAACGCAAGTTCTTTCTCGCGAATCTGCTCTACGAACAAAGTAGTTGTTGCGCCGGTCTCGCCGCCGGAAAATGTCATCGTGGGTTTGAGATCGCGCGTCAAGGGATGATGGTCAATAAAGTGGATGCGCGTTTGCGGCGTGACCCCACGCGCGGATTGAACGGCTTGACTATCCACCACCACGATTTGGCGAAAACGCTGGCGCGGCAAGTCGTCGGGGCGTGTGAAAGGGAGGACGTCGCAATAGAGCGCGCAAAATTCGCGCACGTTGCGATTCATTCGGCGCGGCAAAATCGCAAGCGCAGTGGGGTAGATTTTTTTCGCGCCAAGCAACGCGCCCAGCGCGTCAAAGTCGGCGTTTTCGTGCGTGAGGATGGCGTCCATCAAGGCAATTATAGCACAGTTGGGGGGAGGGTCAATTGCCCTGTAATAATCAACACGATTGATTTGACTAATTTGCCCATTCTCATTAAAATAGTCCAGCCATTTTGCGTAGGGCAAGTTACTAAAAACTTGCCCTACATTTTCGATAAGAAAGGTCATTTGCACTATGGAAGAGATTTTATTGTCTGCGCAACCGCGCCAAGTCATTGGTAAACAAGTCAACGCGCTACGCCGCGCCGGCAAGATACCGGTCGTTCTGTACGGCAAACACCTTGCCCAACCGCTCACGCTGCAGGTCGAAGAAAAGATTTTGCAAAAAGTGGTCGTGCAAGCCGGGCGCAATCGCTTGATCAAACTGACGATTGATAGTGGCGCGCCGCGCTTGGTTTTGACGCGCGAGGTGCAACGCAATCCCATTTCGGGACGCTTGGTGCATGTGGATTTTCAAGAAGTCTCGCTCACCGAGAAGATCACCACGCAAGTACCGCTCGCGCTGGTCGGCACATCGCCTGCCGTCACGCGTGGAGAAGGATTGCTGATTCACGGGATTGACAGTGTCGAGATTCGCGTGCTCCCCTCTGATCTGATTCCACAAATCGAAGTGGATGTGAGTAAATTAGAGCACGTGAATCAAAGTCTCTTCGTGCGCGATCTACAGGTGAGTGACAAGATCGAGATTCTCACTTCTGGCGATGAGATGGTCGCCAAAGTGGTGCCGGTGAAAGAAGAGGTCATCACTGCCGAAGCACCAGTGGCTACTGCCGAGGTCGAAGTCATCAAGAAGGGTAAGGTGGAAGAAGAAGGTGAAGCCGCACCCGAAGGCGAAGCGAAGAAGGAAGAGAAGAAGTAGGGATTGGAGATTGGAGATTAGAGATTGGAGATTGGAGATTGGAAAGCGGGGTTGGTTACCAACTCCGCTTTTTTGCGTATCTGGGGATTGTGGTATAATGCGTTTGTATGTTCAATCCGATCAATGTGATTCTGGGTGTCTTTTCGCGCGACATTGGCATTGATCTGGGCACAGCGAATACGCTGGTACTCGTGCGCGGTGTGGGCATCGTCATCAACGAACCTTCTGTCGTGGCAGTAGAAAAGCGCACCCGGCGCGTGTTGGCGATTGGCTCGGAAGCCAAGCAGATGGTCGGACGCACGCCATCGGACATTGTGGCGATTCGTCCGTTGCGCGATGGCGTCATTTCCGACTTTGATGTCGCGGAAAAGATGCTCGAGTACTTTATCACCAAAGTTCACGATCAAGCCCTGCTACCTCTGCCGCATCGCCCGCGCATTGTGATTGGTGTTCCGAGTGGGGTGACCGAAGTGGAAAAGCGCGCGGTGCACGATGCCGCCATCAACGCGGGCGCGCGCGAAGTGTTTCTAGTTGAAGAGCCAATGGCGGCGGCGATCGGCGCGGGTTTGCCAGTCACCGAAGCCATCGGCAGTATGATTGTGGACATCGGCGGCGGCACGACCGAGATGGCGGTCTTTTCACTCGGTGGCATCGTCGTCAGTCGTTCGATTCGTATCGCCGGCGATGAGATGGATGAGGAAATCATCCGCTATGCGCGCGAAAAATACAACGTACTCATCGGCGAACGAATGGCAGAGGAAATCAAAGTAGCCATCGGCTCTGCGTTTCCACTGCCCGAAGAAAAGACAGCATATCTTGCGTGGACGCAACTTGATCACCGGGCTTCCTACCGAACTCGAAGTCTCCTCCGTCGAAATTCGCGAAGCCCTCGCCAATCCCGTGAATCAAATCATTGACGCGCTCAAAACGACGATTGACGAAACCCCTCCCGAACTTGTCTCCGACTTGATTCAGTACGGCATTGCCCTCGCGGGTGGTGGCGCGCTCTTGCAGGGCTTGGCAGAACGACTCTCACAGGAAACCAAGATGCACGTGTACGTTGCCCAAGACCCACTCACCTGTGTCGTGCGTGGCACGGGCCAGGTCTTGGAAGAATTGGACACTCTCCGCCAAGTGGTCACCTCCCCGCGCGGCAGGCGCTAATCCGATTGCAGATTTCAGATTGTAGATGGCAGATTGAAAAATCGAAATCTAAAAATCTGAAATCCAAAGTCTGAAATCTCGATGCACACTTCCAATCGTCCCATTTTGCCGATTATCCTCGTTGCGATTGCTCTCCTCGCTTTGATTCTGCATACCGTTGGTGTGTTGCAACCGTTAGAAAATGTTGCGCTGAGTTGGTTACAGCCGCTCTTGCAGCGCGTGCGCGACATCAGCCCAAGCGCGCAAGACATCGCGGGCAGTTTAGCGGATGTGAATGCCTTGCGCGAACAAGTTAGACAGTTGCAAAACCAAGTGGTCGAATTGAACATTCTGCGCGTCCGCGTTCGCGAGTTGGAAAACGAAAACACGCTCTTGCGCCAACAACTCGCCTACAAACAAGCCAACCCCGATTTCGATATTCTGGGCGCGGCAGTGCTGCAACGCAATCCCGATCTCGCGCGCGTGGTTGGGCAAGACCCGTCGAACCTCGCGCGCTACATCATCATTGATCAAGGCAGCGAGGAGGGAGTCAAAGCAGGAATGCCCGTCGTCACGCCGCAAGGACTGGTGGGGCGCGTCACCGCGACGGGAACACACTGGGCAAAGGTGTTGCTCATCACCGACGCGACGAGCGCGGTCAACGCAGTGGTGCAATCCACGCGCGCAACTGGCATCGTGCAAGGGGATGTGAACGGCAACTTGACGATCAAGTACGTGCCGCAAGGGGAAGCCATCAAAATCGGCGATTTGATTTTAACTTCGGGGATGGGTGGTGGTTTTCCCAAACGATTGGTGATTGGGCAAGTGACTGCCGTGCGCAAACACGACATCGAATTATTCCAAGAAGCCGAAATTCAACCGAGCGTGGATTTTGCGCGCCTCGAATTTGTACTCGTCCTCAAAAAATTCACGCCTGCCGACATCACGCAAGAACCCACACCAACGCCCACAGCCGCGCCGCGCCCCACGCGCACACCAACGCCAGCGCGCTAAATCGAAATGCTCTTGGGGAGAAAGTCTAGACCTCAGGTCTTGGAGACCTGTGAGGTCTAAATCAACTCGTTACCGTTTTCTACCTACAAGCG
>JAOACU010000127.1 GCA_026417715.1 Anaerolineae bacterium
AGATGTGTATAAGAGACAGGGCATACTGTCGCCGATTCTCTTCGCCGCGCGTGCCGGTTTCGGGTGATTTGATGACAGTGATGTCGTCGGCATCTACCCAACCTTCGATCAGTACTTCGGGCGCGCGGAACAAGCCCGGCACATACTCGGACACGGGTACAGCGACGCGTTCGTACGCCGCGACCAAGCGCGCGGCAATTTCCGGATTCTTGGGTTGCCCGCGTCCAATTTGATTGACATACGCGGCAACTGCCAACTCCATCGGCGCCACACGACAGCGCGATTCGTCCACGCGCACGCGCAAGCAAACGTATTGCGGATTATCACTGTATCCCATCACATCGTAATCGGGCGCCAACCACGCGTACACGGAATTCGCGCGTAATGCTGAATCTACAATCAGGGTTCGCGCTCCCGGTTTCAATCCCTCCTCCGAAATTGCATCGAGGTCTTCTAACCTTGCATAGTGAAACAGATCAATCGTTGCCAACGTTACTCCTTTGGTAGAGATTGGAGATTGGAGATTAGAGATTAGAGATTGGTAATCCCTAACCTCCAATCTCAAATCTCAAATCTCTAATCTCTAATCTCTAATCCCCAACATATCTTTTCGCCACCAGCAATTCCGCATTCAACACCGTGCCACCTGCTGCACCGCGCACCGTATTGTGTCCCAACACGACGAACTTGTAATCGAGCACGTTGCACGGACGCACACGTCCAACCACCGATGCCATTCCGCGTTCAGCATCGCGATCCGAGCGCGGTTGCGGACGATCCACTTCGTCGCGCACAACGATTGGATGCGCGGGCGCGGTGGGCAAGCCGAGTGTTTGCGGCTCACTCTTAAATTGTATCATAACACGGCGTAGTTGGTCAATGTTTGGCTTTTCGATCAGTTCAACCGAAACGGTTTCCAGATGTCCATCCCACGTTGCCACACGATTACACGCCGCGCTGATTTTTACATCGGCGTTGACAATGCGATCACCTTGTAACGTTCCCAGAATTTTAAGCGGCTCGATTTCGAGTTTCGTTTCTTCGCCACCGATGAACGGAATCACATTGTCCAAAATATCGAGCGACGCGACGCCGGGATAACCCGCGCCACTGATCGCTTGCATCGTGGTTACGATGACGCGACGCAAACCGAACGCATCGGCAAGTGGTTTGAGCGCGAGCGTCAAGTGAATCGTCGAACAATTGGGATTGCACACGATCGCACCTGACGATTGGCGTCGCGCGCGTTGCACGCGAATCAAATCGAGATGATCGGGATTCACTTCGGGGATGACAAGCGGCACATCGGCGTCCAAACGATGATTCGAGGCGTTGCTCGAAACGAGATAGCCGCGCGCGGCAAAATTTTCTTCGATGCCACCTGCCACATCGCTGGGCAGTGCGGAAAAAACGAGTGCTACATCCATCCCCGGTTCGCACGGTTGCACGATGAGATCGCGCGCCGATTCGGGAATCGGATGCGGCAATTTCCACTTGGCAACCTCGGCGTACTTTTTGCCAACGGAATTATCACTTGCAGCCAGCGCGCGAATCTCAAACCAAGGATGGTCGGCAAGGAGATGCACCAAACGTTGTCCGACAAGTCCAGTCGCGCCGAGAATGGCAACGGGAATTTTCTTGGTTGGCATATTTCACCTCACGTGGAGACCTGTGAGGTCTTGGAGACCTCACAGGTCTGTTACGTAATAAACCTCGCGTGAATCGCGCGCAGCGCGCTGTCCGCGTCGCGCTCATCCACGACGAGCGACAAGTTGTATTCCGACGAACCTTGCGCGATGGAGATGACGTTGATGCCGCGATCACCCAGCGCGCCAAACACTTTGGCGGCAATACCCGGCGTTCCTTTCATTCCTTCGCCTACCACCGCGATAATCGCAATGCGATCTTGTGCCCAGATACGATCAATGTTGCCACGCAACCGATCGAGTTCAAATTCTTTTTCGAGTACTTCGATGGCGCGCGCGGCGTGCGCGTTTTCGACGACAAAGCAAATACTCTGTTCGGACGATGCTTGCGAAATCATCAGCACGTTGATTGCCGCGCGCGCCACAGCGGAAAAAACGCGCGCGGCAACGCCGGGCACTCCTTGCATTCCACGTCCCTCGACTGTGATTTGACCCAGATTGCGAATGACGGTAATCGCCTTGACCGTGCGTCCATTCGCGCGCGCGTTGCGTACGATGCGCGTGCCGGGGTGAGTCGGATTGAACGTGTTGAGGATGCGAATCGGGATGTCGCGTTCGGCGACAGGTGAAATCGTTTTAGGATGAATCACTTTGGCGCCAAAGTACGAAAGTTCCGCCGCCTCGCCGTACGAAATCTCCGCGAGTGTTTGCGCTTCGGGGACGATGCGCGGGTCAGCCGTCATCACGCCATCCACATCCGTCCAAATCCACACCTCGTCCGCGTCGAGGACGTTACCGAGAATCGTGGCGGTGTAATCACTGCCACCGCGTCCGAGTGTTGTAATCACACCCGCGCGCGTCGCACCGATGAAGCCCGTCGTAATTGGCAAGATGCCTTGTTGCAACAAAGGCATCAACCGCGCGCGCGCGCGGTTGCGCGTCTCGTCCATCAACGGGCTGGCTTGAGTAAAATTATCGTCGGTGAGAATGAGTTCGTGCGCTTCGATGACTTCCACAGCGATACCGCGCTCACGAAACGCTTGCGCGAGAATCGGCAGAATCAAACGTTCGCCCAGCGATGCCACCTGATCGAGCGCGCGCGGAGTCAGTTCGCCGAGCACGTGGATACTGCGACACAGGTTGCCGAAATCATCGAGCAAGCGTGTGATGTGAGCGTGTGTAACGCGACGCATCGTCTCGTCACGGACGATATAATCGAGCACGGCAAAATGTTGTGCAGTCAAGGTTTCGTGCGCGATGAGAAACGCGCTTGGGTCACCTTGCGCGGCGCGTCGTGCCGCGCGAATCAACGTATCGGTCACGCCACTCATTGCGCTGGTGACGACGATGATCGTGTGCCCTTGTTGTGCGTAACCGATGACGAGATCGGCAACGTTTTGGATACGCTCTCCGCCATTGACGGACGTGCCGCCGAATTTCATCACAAGACGCATTGAACCTCCTGATGGAAGACGAAGGACGAAGGACGGAAGACGGAGGACGAACGCGTTCGTCCTTCGTCGTTGGTCTTTGGTCAACAAAACAAAAACTCTCTCGTCCGATTGGGACGAGAGAGTTCTCCCGCGATTCCACCCAACTTCGCAGACGCGCGTCATTGGGCGTTGCGCACTCGTTGTGCCGATAACGGTGGCGCCGTGTGGCTCGCAAGTGGTTTTCATCGAAGGTTTTGTGGATCGCGCTTGCAGTCACGGCGCGATCTCCCTGCGCACACTCTCCTCGACTACTCGTCTTGCTCCTCGCCACTACTGTTCAACTGTCCTACTGTCTCACTGTCCTACTGCTTCACTGTCCTACTGTCTCACCGCCCCTTCACCCACGTCCACACAAACAACACACTTGCCAACACAAACAGTGTGCTTAATCCACCTACGAGCAAAAACGGAAACTCTTGCTTGCCTTCCACCGAGACGACAAATCCGTCGAGAGCCACTTCGCCCGTTTGACCGACGACGAGTTCAACCGTGTGGGTGCCGCGCGTGATTTTTTGCGCGACGGGGATGCGCACTTGCCATTGCTCGTTCGGTGATGCCAAGTCCACGTAACTGTTGCCGTTCGTATCGAGTGGTAATCCTTTGACAGGACGACCGTCTAGTGTGATCCACGCGCGCCCGCCCGTCGGTCCACGTCGCATCAGGAACGCGAAACTATCACCCCAGAACCTCACCGTTGCGCGTGCGCCCGGTGCGCGCGTGACGAGTTCGCGTCCCGCGTGTGCGTTCGGCGTGAGATGTGGTTGCCAGTTGCCGCGATATTCGACGGCGATGTTTGTTTCTTGGTGCAAGCCGGGTTGTGCCACTTGGGGCGCGGTGGCAATTTCCTTCAGGCGCAGATACACCAAGCGCGGCGTAAAGTCCACATCCACCATTCGGAAATAATAATCGGCGCGGTCGGGCGGAATGTCACCTACTTGGCGAAAATACCAAATGCAAATCACACCGACCCATTCCCAATTCGCGCGCGCGATTTGGAAACCGCGTAGTGTGTACTCGGCTTGCTGTTGCTCGGTCACGCGCCCCCAGAACAATTCCTCTTTGGGAAAATCGGGAGGCGCGGCGTTCCAACCATACTCGTTGATCCAAATCGCTTTGTTTTTGTCGCCATACTTTTCCATAATTCGGCGCGTGAGTACGACGCGTTGAAAATTCAGTTGTTGCGGATCGGGTGGATCATCGGGCGTCGCGCGCAAACCAAACGCGTTCGCGGAGAGAATGTCAAAATAATCTTTTGCACCCGCGCGATACATCGCTTCGAGAAAATCCAAATCGTTCATATGCCGCCACTTGTCCGAATCGGCAGACCAACCTTCGCCGAGAGTGATGGCAAGAGGCGCCGAGAGCACGCGCACATTCGGATTCGCGGCTTTGGCGCGCTTGTACGCAATCTCCAACAGCGCGACGTACGCATCGGGATCCACAGGACGATTGCCCCATTCGGGAAAGATGTTCGGCTCGTTCCAAATTTGAATGTAATGCACACGCCCGGTGTAACGACGCACAAACGCGTCCACAAAATCACCGTAATCGTTGAAATTTTCGGGAGGTGATTGCGGAATGTTTTTGTCTCGACGCGCCCACGCCGGCGGACGATCCAAGCGCGCGATGATTTGCAGACCGTACTTTTCAAACATCGCCACGATTTGATCCGACTTGGACCAATCGAACACCCCTTTGCGTTTTTCGATTTCTTCCCACGAGAATTGTTGCTTTGCCCAAACGATGCCGGCTTCGCGCGCCATACGTACGGTGCGATCGCGCTTCCATTCTTCTACTTCACGATCAAGAAAAAAATTCGCGCCGTACGGATTCACATCAGTATCAGGAATCGTGCGCGGCGGCGCGGGAACGAACGGTAACGTATCGGCTTGCACCCACGTCACAACGACGTACGACAGTGCACCGAACGCACCCAGCGCGATCAGGGCAAGGAATAGTCGCGAGAGAAACAACTTCAAATGTACCTCCCTGTAAATTGTGGGACAAGTTTCAAACTTGTCTACTACGCATCAATGATTCAATCTTACCGCGCCAAGTGAATTTGTCAAATTGACAGTTAAAGAAAATCGCGCTATATTGGAATGGAATTGAATACTCAAACCTTCGGGGCAGGGTGCAATTCCCGATCGGTGGTAGGTTTAGTTGGTTCGTTGGTTCGTTGAATCGTTTACTCGTTCTCTTAGCCAACGATGCAACGATCAAACGATGCAACTAGCCAACTAAACAAGCCCACGAGCCGCGTTCATTGCGAGATGAACAACGCACGAGTCGGTCCAAAGCCGACGCCGACAGTGACAGTCTGGATGGAAGAAGGTTTTACTGATGACTCGCGCGCGTTTCGCGCGCGTGGTCGGATTGTCATTGGCGCGCGCCCCGAAGGAAAAAATCTTCGGGGCGTTTGTTTTTGGGTGTGATGGATACGTTGATCAAAATCGAATCGGTCAGCAAACGATACGGGCATAATCACGATGGCGTATTGGCGTTGCGTGATGTATCGCTCGATATTCGCGCGGGTGAGTTCCTTTCGATCATCGGACCTTCGGGGTGTGGCAAATCCACGCTCCTCAAGATGATCGGCGATTTGCTCGCGCCAAGTTCAGGGCGCATTCTCGTCAACGGCAAAACACCTGCCGATGCACGCCGCGCGCGCGAGTACGGCATTGTGTTTCAATCGCCAACGCTGATGGAATGGCGCACCGTTGCGCGCAACATCGAACTACCGCTCGAAATCGTCGGAATGCCGCGCGAAGAACGCCACGCGCGCGTGCACGCGCTCCTCGATTTGATACGATTGTGCGATTTTGCGACGCGCTATCCCGCTGAACTTTCGGCAGGGATGCAGATGCAAGTAGCCATCGCGCGCGCGCTAGCGAATCAACCCAGAATTTTGCTGATGGACGAACCGTTCGGCGCGCTCGATGAAATCACGCGCGAACGTTTGGGGCGAGAATTGCTCGATGTGTGGACGCGCACGCGCGTGACGATTGTTTTCGTCACGCACAGCGTCCCCGAAGCCGTGCGGCTTTCGGATCGCGTGGCGGTGATGTCGTCGCGCCCCGGACAGATCAAACGAATCGTGGAGATTGATTTGCCGCGCCCGCGCACTGCCGCCACGCGCGATTTGCCGCGCTATTGGGAATTGTTGCGCGAGGTGCGCGACGTGCTCGGTTTGAATGAAGGACAGGACGGTGTGTGCTAAGATGAGCGCGTTACTGTGGAAAGCGAACAAGGATGTGCCTACGTGGATACGCCAGCACATCCAATATCTTTTGATTCCAATCGTGCTTGGCTTGTTCCTGTGGTTTTGGGAAACGTTGATTATCGTGCAGAATTATCCCTCGTTCATTCTGCCGTCGCCGCGCGAGGTGGCACAAAGTTGGGCGGAATACTGGCAACGCGGAATTTTTCCGTACCACTTGAGCATCACGCTGTTTGAAGTGCTGTTGGGCTTTGGGATTGCGCTCACGTTTGCATCGAGCGTAGGTTACCTACTTGCCAAAATGCCCTTGCTCGAAAAAATCGTTTCACCGTACCTCGTGGCGACACAAGCGATTCCACTCGTGGCGATTGCGCCACTCATCATCATTTGGATTAGCACCGGCATCGTGCAGAACGCGCTCATCGCCGCGCTGATTTCGTTTTTCCCGATGCTTATCAACACGATTATCGGCGTGCGCGGCATTCGTGACGAGTATCGCGCGCTGATGCGTTCGTACGCCGCAACGCGCTGGCAAGTGTTCAGTAAACTCGAAGTGCCTGCCGCGCTGCCGGTCTTTTTGGGTGGTGTGCGTGTGGGTGTGACCTTGTCCGTCATTGGCGTAGTCGTTGCCGAGTTGATGTGGGCGGATCGGGGCTTGGGTTTTCTCATCAATTTCGCACAAGGTCAATTAGACACGCCACTGTTGTTTGCCACAGTCGTTACGCTCTCGATGATGGCAATCACGTTGTATGTGACGGTTGTCCTCATCGAAAAAATATTTTTACGCTGGAGGAGAAACGTCCAATGAAAATGCAGAACGTCATCGTGCTAGGATTACTTGTGGCGTTAGTGGTTGCCTGTTCCAGTTCACCGACGCCAACACCACCGATGCCCACGCGCAGTCCGACCGTTGCGCCGACTACCGCGCCGGTGACGACAGCACCTCTAACCGAAGTGACGGTCGTGATGGGGTACATTCCCAACGTCCAGTTCGCGCCTTGGTTCGTTGCGCAAAGCAAGGGATATTTCACCGAAGCGGGTCTTAAGGTGAAATTCCAATGGGGCTTTGAAGTGGATGGGGTTCGTTTGGTCGGCGCGAATCAAGCCGAGTTTGCAATGCTCGGCGGCGATCAAGTGATTCAGGCGCGCGAGAAAAACATTCCGCTGGTGTATGTTGCTAACTACTACAACGGTTTTCCGATTACGATCTTTTCACTCAAGGAGAAAAAGATCGAAAAGCCGCAAGATTTGATCGGTAAGAAGGTGGGCTTGCCCGGCTTTTATGGCGCGACGTACACAGGTTGGCGCGCATTGTTGTATGGTGCGAATATCAAGGAGAGCGACATCAAGACGCAGGAGATTGGTTTTACCCAAGTGGCGGCGGTTACACAAGGCCTTGTGGACGCGGCGGCGGGTTACTCGAACAACGAGCCGGTGCAGTTGCGAGTGCAGGGTCGTGAAATCAATGTGATTCGCGTCTCGGATTACAGTCGCTTGGTGGGCATCGGGTTAGTCACGAACGAAAAGATGGTCAACGAGAAACCACAAATCGTTCGTGGAATGGTCGTTGCGTTGATGCGCGGTGTCAAGTACACACTCGATAATCCAAGCGACACGCTGACCATCGTCGTGCAGGCGAAGGCAGCGGGAATTGACTTGGTCGTGGACGACGACGCGGGCACGTGCGCCTACACTGGGACCAAGACCGACACAGCAAGCGTGACGGCGACGGAGTACGACCCCAACACGGCGAACAAT
>JAOACU010000128.1 GCA_026417715.1 Anaerolineae bacterium
GCAGTGAGCGTCGTTTTGCCATGATCCACGTGTCCAATCGTGCCAACGTTGACATGCGGTTTGGTGCGTTCAAATTTCGGTTTTGCCATAATTTCCTCCTGAGAGAGTGGAGCCCCTGCTGGGATTTGAACCCAGGACCTCCTCATTACCAATGAGGTGCTCTGCCACCTGAGCTACAAGGGCAGATTTATGATCCGAATTTATCTAATGCAGATTTATACCATTCACTCTCGGGTTCTTTGATCGTAAAAGGATCGCCTTGGGGATTATGCTTGACGTAATTTGCCTCATCCCGACATCGTCGCGAAATCCCGTAACGCTCCATCCAGTAAACCACTTTGTTTACCGAACAGCCCAACTTGGTAGCGATTTCTGCCAACGAAAGGTATTCGTGGAGATACAGTCGCTCCAACTGCTCTTTGCTAATTGGTTGCCCGCGTTGGAACAGCGCCATTCCACGACCTTTAATCTGCAATCGGCAATCTAAAATTTCGTGTGGGGAGGGTGAGGTTCGAACTCACATAGCCCTATGGCATCGATTTTACAGACCGACGCGACTCACCACCTTCGCCGCCTCCCCAAGTGGATTTTCGATTTTCGATTGCGGATTTTAGATTTTGTGCGATCCGAAATCTACAATCTGCAATCGGTAGAGCCGACGCTCGGACTTGAACCGAGAACCGATGGTTTACAAAACCATTGCTCTGCCGATTGAGCTACGTCGGCGTCTTATCTGTTAGGTCTTCCGTTGCCTCTGTTCAAGGCACGGAAATTTGCAGTCAACGAGTGGCAATTGGGACAAAGTAATCTTAGGTTTTCTTCGCGGTTATCGAATGCGTCCCCATTTATGTGATCCACTTCGAGTGGAACAGATTGCGTTAATGGATGACGCATAGACCAACCACATATAGAGCATTTATCGCCGTACTTTTCTCGTAGATACCTCTTGATATGGTTCGAGATGCCAAACTTGCCACTAGCGCCAGATTCTAAACCAGCGTGCCACCGGCGAATATATTCCTGATACTCAAAGTTCTGTTGACACTGGTTGGAGAAAAATTTGTATGTGGGACGCGCCACCTCTCGACCGCATCCGCATAGACAAAGCGCTCTTGGCTTTTTGGGTGTCGGCATCTGTGGTGCCTCCCAATTAAACACACTTTGCAAAGCGACGTGGCTTTCAGTTGGCCACTCTATGCCAGCATCAGAGCGCGTCAAATTATATACGCGCTTGGCGAAATTGTCAAAAAAACTTGTTGCTACCCCAACCACTTGCGGAACGCGAGCGCGCTCACCACAAAGACGGTGAGACTGAACACCGCGAGCGGAATCGCCTGATTCCACAAGGCAACGATTCCAACTCCTTTGACAATGATGGTGCGGATGATCACCAAAAAGTATGTGATGGGAAAAAGATACCCTGTGTAGTTGGCAAGCCAAGGCATATTCTCGCGCGGCACGAGAAAACCCGACAAGATGAGCATCGGCAAGATAACGAATGCCGCCAATTGCATCGCTTGCATCTGTGTTCGCGAGACCGTCGAGATGAGAATTCCTAGTCCCAACGAGCCGAGCAGGAAAATCAGCGCGAGTACGAAGAGCAACACGGCGCTCCCTTTTACCTCGACGCGGAACCAGAACGATGCAACCACAAGTGTAATGCCGACGTTGAGAATCGCAAGGATGAGGAACGGCAGAATTTTACCCAGCATCAATTCCCACGCCTTGATCGGTGTGACGATGAGTTGCTCCATCGTCCCCTGTTCGCGCTCGCGCACAATAGCAAACGCCGTCAGGAACAACGTTTGCATTTGCAAAATCGCCGCGAGCAAACCGGGCACCATAAAGTTGATGCGCTTCATATCGGGATTGTAGAGCAGACGCGCGCGCAGATCAATCGGCAATGCCAAGCCGCCAGTCATACCGAGCGCGCCTAATTGCTGACTGATGATTTCCACTGATGCGGCTTGCCCGATGGATTGCGCAACCAACAGCGCGGTCTGCGCAACGGTGGGATCAGAGCCGTCAATGAAAACCTGCACCGCCGCCGAACGATTGCCCGCAAGACGTGTACCGAAATCCGGCGGGATGATGATGCCGACGCGCGCGTCGCCGCGATCAATCCATTGGAGCATCTCATCGGGATTGTTCACGTGACCGACGAACTTGAAATCACCGGTCTGCCAAAAGCGATCCAGAAACCGGCGACTCGCCGCGCTGAGCGATTGGTCGTACACGACCGTCGGAATGTCTTTGATGTCAACGGCAATCGCATAGCCCAACAGCAAGAGCAATGTGACCGGCATTATCAAGATGATGATGAGCGTGCGTGGATCGCGCCAGATGTGAATGAACTCTTTGCGCATAATCGTCCACATTCGTCTCATAGTGCCTCCGTTCTGAATGCCGCGCGCACACGCGCGCGTCGTTCGACTTCGATGAGTGAAATGAACACATCCTCCAACGATGGCTCGATGGGTTCGATACGATTCACGTGGATACCGCGCGCGGTGAGCGCATCGGTCAGCGCAGGAATCAACCTTGCTGCATCCGACACATCAAGCATCGCGTGCGCCAGCAATCCTTTGGCGATGACTTCTTGCACGCCGGGAATTTGGCGTAACACTTCCATCGCTTCGACAATCGGTTGGGCATCCACTTCGATAAGCGTACCGGGCATTTGCGTTTTGAGCACGTCGGGTTCACCTTCCGCGATGATTTTGCCATCGAACATCAGCGCGACGCGATTGCAACGTTCGGCTTCATCCATGTAATGCGTCGTCACGAAAGTCGTCACGCCTTCACCCGCAAGCGCGTAGATCATCTCCCAAAAGTGCCGACGTGATACGGGATCCACACCTGCCGTCGGTTCATCGAGGAACAATACCTTGGGACGATGCACGATAGCACATCCCAACGCAAGGCGTTGCTTCCACGCACCCGAAAGCGTACTGACGCGCGCATTCTCGCGTCCAACCAAGCCCGCCATCGCGATCAATTCACTCACACGCGCGGTGACCGCGTGTCGCGGTACGCCATAGATGTTGGCGTAAAAATCCAGATTCTCGCGCGCGGTCAAATCATCGTACAGCGCGAACTTTTGCGCCATATAGCCGATGCGCGACTTGATCGCCTCCGATTGCGTGCGAATATCCAAATCCAACACACGTCCTTTGCCCGCAGTGGGAGTGAGCACACCGCACAACATTCGAATCGTTGTGGTTTTGCCACTACCGTTTGGACCAAGAAAGCCGAAGATTTCGCCTTCCTCGATGTGGAAAGTGACTTGATTGACAGCGGTGAAATCGCCAAACTTTTTAGTGAGGTCTTGCACTTGTACTGCGCGCGCTTTAGCCATTGTTGTACTCCGATTCGCGTTCAGCGAGATGCATAAACACATCCTCCATCGAAGGACGAATCGTCCGCAACGTTAACACCTGCGCGCCCTCCGCTTTCAGTCGCGCGTCGAGTTGCGCGCACACCGCATCGGGATTCGTCGCGAGGATGTGAAGACGATCACCGAAAATTTGTACGCTTTCGATTCCTTCCACTTGACGCGCGACGGTTTGCATCACCTTGCGCGGACGCGCCTTGAGTTCGATCACCGCGCGTTGCGGCAATTGGATCAAGTCAGTTGGCGTGCCGATATGGAGCAAGCGTCCGTTCATCAAAAAGCCCACACGGTTACAACGTTCGGCTTCATCCATATACGGTGTGGTCACGAGAATAGTGACGCGTTCGCGTATCAAGTCGTACAAAATGCGCCACAATTCGCGGCGCGATACAGGATCAACACCTGTGGTGGGTTCATCGAGCAACAGTACTTGCGGTTCGTGAATCAACGTGCACGCGAGCGCGAGTTTCTTTTTCATCCCACCTGAAAGATGTTCGGCGCGACGATTTTGAAATTCAGTCAGGCGGCTGAACTCGAGCAGTTGCGTCATTCGCTTGGCGCGACGCGCGGCAGGCACATCGTAGAGGTCAGCAAAAAAGTTCAGATTTTCGCGCACACTCAAATCGGGATAGAGACTGAACGCTTGCGGCATATACCCCAGCCGCACGCGCACTTGTTCGATTTGCTTCACTACGTCGAATCCTGCGACGCGTGCGGTGCCTTCGGTGGGTTCAATCGCGCCACACAACATCCGCAGTGTCGTGGTCTTGCCCGCGCCGTCGGGTCCCACGAGTCCAAAGATTTCGCCGCGCGACACTTGAAGGTCGAGATGATCAACGGCGGTCAGCGCGCCAAAGCGTCGCGTCAGTTGTTGGATTTCGATTGCGTAATCGTTCACTCGCTCTCCTGACATCTCCGTTTACCGTGTGCAAGGAGTGGAGAAGGCAGAAGAAGGCTTGAGAGGGCTTGAGAAGGCGAAGAAGGGACAAAAGGCGGTGAGGGCACGCCCTCTGCCTTCCTAACGCCTTCTATGCCCTCTGATGCCTTCTATGCCCTCTGTTGCCATCTACGCCTTCTATGCCCTCTGTTGCCTTCTACGCCTTCTATGCCCTCTGTTGCCTTCTACGCCTTCTATGCCCTCTGTTGCCTTCTATGCCTTCTGATGCCCTCTGCACCTTCTGATACCATCTGCCCGTTAAACAAATACCTACCGACTACATCACCGCATCCGCCGGCATTCCCGGCTTTAACACGTGATCTGGATTCGCCAAACGCACTTTGACCATAAACACCGTCTTGGCGCGTTCCTCTTTGGTTTGCACCGTCGTTGGTGTGAATTCAGGTTGCGACGCGATGAAATACACCTGTCCATCGAACGAGCGCCCCGGCAAACCATCTACTGTCACCCGCGCGCGCTGTCCCACCTTGACGCGCCCGATTTGTGTTTCGGGGACGTAAAGCGTGAGGTGCACCGTGTCGAGATTCGCGAGGGTGAGTAGTGTTGTGCCCGGTTGCACATTCTCACCGATGCGCACGGGAAGTGCGGTGACGATGCCAGCACTCGGCGCGCGCACTGTCATCTTGTTGCGTTGCACCTGCAACTGTTCGAGCACGGCTTCGGCTTGGAGCACCTGGGCTTCGGCGATAGCGATTTGTTCTTTCGTCGCGCCCGCTAACACTTTGTCCAGATTTGCCTGCGCGATTTCGACGGCGGCGACGGCTTGCGCGTAACCTGCCTGTGCAGCGTGCAATTGCGCGTTCAGTTGAATCGGATTCGCGCGCATCGCTAACAGCAAATCGAGTGCAACTTGTGCGCCATCGCGCGCGGCGCGTGCGGCTTGAACACCGGCTTCGGCAGCACGTGTTTGCGAATCAGCAATGCGAAATGCGGCACGATCTTCGAGCGACGTTGCGCCCTGATAACGATCGCGCGCAATCCTTGCCGCCTTGACCTGATTTTCGGCTTGGACAACGGCGGCTTGCGCGGCTTCCAATTGCGCGCGCGCCTGCGCAATTTGCGCATCGAGTTCTTGCGGGTTATCGCGCATCGCTTGGACATTCTTCAAGGCTTGCGCCGCGCCATCGCGCGCGGCGATGGCTTTGGCGAGCGCGGCGCGCGCCTGCTCCACTTGCTCCGCACGCGCACCGGCTTTGACCTGTGCGAGATTCGCGCGCGCCGCATCCACGCCGGCTTGAGCGCGCGCGATTTGCGCATCGAGAAACGCCGTGTCCAACTGCGCCAGCACCGCACCAGCGGCAACAGCATCACCTTCGCGCACAGCAAGTGTACGGACTTGTCCACCCACTTCGATTGCCACCGCGACTTGTTTTGCTTCGATGGTTCCCGAAAATTCGAGTGGTGCTTCAGTCAACAGCGCAGGCGGATTGCTACAACTTGTCACACTGAAAACTATCGTCGCGATTAAAACGATGGTGAGACATCGTGCTTGTTGCATCATTGCGCCTCCTGAATCACAGCATCAGCGGGCATTCCTGGTTTGAGCGCATAGTCAGGATTGGGAATGGTCACGCGAACAGCAAACACCATCTTGGCGCGCTCTTCTTTCGTTTGCACGGTGCGCGGTGTGAATTCGGCTTGCGACGCGATGTAGGTCACGCGTCCTTCAAACGTTCGATTCGGAAACGAGTCCACACTCACAAGGACGCGTTGTCCTACTTTGACGCGCGCGATTTGTGTTTCGGGAATGTACAAGTTCAACTCGACGTGGTCGAGATTTGCCAACGTGAACAGCGCGACACTAGGAATCGCCATTTCACCTTCGTTGACACTGCGCGCGATGACAAGTCCACTGATGGGTGCGCGTATAATCATCTGGTCGAGTTGCACCTCCAACGCGCGCACCGCCGACTCGGCTTGTTGGACGCTCTTTTCTGCCATTTCGATTTGTTCGCGCGACGCGCCGGCGCGCGCCAATGCTAGCGCGGCTTCGGCTTCTTTCAACGCGGCTTCCGCCGATTCGTACTGCGCTTTTGCCGCGTCCACTTGCGCGTTCAAGGTTTGTGGATTCGCGCGTTGTGCGAGCAAGCCCTCCAAGTTCACTTTGGCGGCATCGCGCGCAGCGGTGGCGAGTTTCACCGCGTCCCACGCGCTCGTTAGTTTTTGTGTGGCGACATTCCACTGAAACGACGCGTTCTCGATACGTTGTGAACTGAACGAAATTTCACGACACAGCGTACCGTAGAAGGGAACAGTGACACAAGTGGTGAACGGTTCGCGCACGGTGTCGTACACCTGTGCCCACAAATCGTGCTCGGCTTGTGCGGCATCGGTTGCGGCAAGGGCTTGGGCAAGACGTGCTTCGGCGATAGCCAGTTGCGTGCGCGCCGTGGCGATTTTCAAATCGAGTTCCTGCGGTTGATCGCGCGCAACTTGGGCGTCTTGCCACGCGAGTCGCGCACCATCGCGTATGGCGCGCGCGAGTTTCACAGCGGCTTCGGCTTGGCGTACATCTTCGGGACGTGCGCCAGCGCGCGCTTGGGCAAGTTGCGCTTGCGCCGCGACGAGCGCGGCTTGCGCCTTTTTCAATTCCGCGCGCAAGAGCGCATCATCCAAGCGCGCGAGCACTTGACCCGCTTGCACGGTATCACCTTCGTCTGCCAAGAGTTCGAGGATGCGTCCACCGATTTGCGCCGAGACGCGCACCTGAGTCGCCTCGATAGTACCCGAAGCGGTGAGCGGTTCCGCCGCGCGCACCACGAGCGATGGGTTCAGCGCGCGACTGGCGAACCAAAGCCCAAGAGCAAGAATTGGCAAGAGCAAGGCTAGTCGCTTCATCGTACGTCCTCCTTTTCACGACCACCGACAACCGACCGCTGACCGCCGACAATTGCTTCAACGCGGCGGTCTGCGGTCGGCGGTCATTCTTGACCGATCGGTTAACAAAGCGCGCAAAAAATAACGCGCGGGTATCAGCGCATTGTCGCCATTATTGACCGCTCGGTTAATAAAACGCGCGAAAAAAATCTAGCGCGCCCGCGCGCCATTCATAAACAGTTCAACGGTGTGCGGCACAATCTCACTTTCGGCTTCATCGAGCGGGAGTTCGAGCAAGTGCGGCGCAAGAAAGATACTCATCATCCCAAACAAAGACAGCGCGGCGAGACGCGTATTCAGCGCGCGCAATTCGCGGCGACGAACACCTTCTTTCAACACACGCTCGATGGGTTGCATCAACTGCACACGATAGCGTCGCACGAGTCCGCGAATCTCGCGCTCCAGTCCGCCGAAATGCCGTACCGTCATTTGAATCAACGTATTCTTGCTATGCACCAGACTCATAAATGTCTCAGTCATTCGCAAGATTTTCTCGTGACAGGTGTGCCCTTGCTGGCTGGCTTGTTCCAGTGCCTCGATGAGCGCAATCATATCTTGCTCAAGCACTTGCACATACAGTGACTCTTTGTCCCTAAAGTAATAGTAGAGATTCGCCTTGGTCATCTGTGCGGCTTGAGCGATCTCACGCATCGAGACACCACTGTAGCCGCGTTTGGCAAAGAGACGTTCGGCTTGCTTGAGGATGTGCGCTTTGGTCGCAGAATCTTCCTGCTTACGAGTAGGCATAGGCGACTCTCTCTATTAACCATTGGTGCTAGTCTGAGTAAAATGGGTGGGGCGATTGTGTCACGCTGAGCCCTTCCTTACGTCAGGGTAAACTC
>JAOACU010000129.1 GCA_026417715.1 Anaerolineae bacterium
CCTTTGGAGTAGAAGAAAAGATACTCGGTTTGCGCTGGCTCTGCCACTGCAACGATGGACGCGAGACTGGGATTACAAATCGGTCCGGGCGGCAAGCCGAGATTGCGATAGGTGTTGTAGGGTGAATTGACGCTTGCCAATTCTTCAATCGTCACCGGCGATTTCCACCACTGCTTGGTCGCGCTTTGATAGCCCAGCGCGTATTGCGCGGTCGAATCGGCTTGCAAGAACATTTTCTTTTTCAGACGATTCAAGAACACACTCGCGATAATCGGGCGTTCGTTGGCTACAACCGCTTCGCGTTCGACAATCGAAGCCAGCGTGATGGCTTCGTACAACGTCATCTTTTGCGCGGCGATTTGTTGACGCGTCTTGTCGCTGACGCGTTTTCCAAACGTTTCGAGCATCAACGCGATGAGTGTGTCGTTGGCAATGTCGTAAGGCACGTTATACGTTTCGGGAAAGAGATAACCTTCTAGCGATGGCAGCGCGTTCTTGGGACGATCTTTCAAAAAGGCGTAATCGAATTTGCCTTCGCGCACCAAGCGTAGGAACTGATCGCGCTGATAGTTTTTCAAACCGAGCGTTGCCAAATAATCGGCGATTTCTTCCGCGCGCCAGCCCGGACGAATCGTGATGGTAATCATTCGCGCAAGTCCGTGCTGAATCGCCTCGATGATTTCGTCCATCGTCATCGTCTTGCGGAGAACGTATTCGCCGGCTTGGATTTTGGTCGCCACTTTTTTGTACTTGACCAGATTAAGAAACAGTTCGGCGTTGGTAATCAGTCCTTGTTGTTGCAAACGCGCGGCAACGGTCGCGGGTAATTCGCCGGGGGAAATGGTGAAACGCACCGGTGTCGGATCGGTACCAGCGGGGCGTCGCAATTCGTCTTGACGTTGTTGCAAGTACAGGTATAGCGCAATATCTTCAATCGAGCGTGGTGTTGGAATCGGCGCGCTGGAGACGAGCAAACTGCCATCGGCTTTGGGAGTCAAGGTGTTGTAGATGTACACGAATAGCCCGCAAACAAAGAGGAGTGAAAAGACAACGAACAAAATCGCCAATAGACGTTCGAGTGTTTTCAACCGAGTTCCTCCATCGTAAACGAGTACTCTATCGCGTGCTCTGCCGCACCGAATCTTCGAGTGCCTGAATTCTCTGTTTGATTTCGGCGGGCAAGGTCGTTTTCTTGCGCGCGCGATAATCGTATGCCACGACGACGCCTTCACCTTGCGCGGCGATGCGTTGCGCCGCGTGACTCACGACGCAATGCTCTATCACCAAACGATCCTCTTCGATTTGAATCGTACGCACACCAACGGACACGGTATCGGGAAACGTGATGGGGTATTTGAACTTGCAGTTGATCGAACCCAGAATCGGTCCCACTTCTTTATCTGGCGATGCTATAAAATCTATTTGGCGAAAATACGCAATCCGCCCGCTCTCAAAGTATCGAAAATAAACGATGTTGTTGACGTGTCCCAGTGCGTCCATCTCTCCCCACGCGACCGGAATTTCGATGACGACAGGATAGTGTGCCAGCAGGTCTTGCATCTGCGTTGCTCCTTCCAAGAAAACCCTTGATGAAATCACTGATGTTACACAGTTGTAGGACAAGGTTTGAAACTTGCCCTACGCGCGCGTAACCTCAGTTAGGCATTAGACATTATGCGAAACAAGGATTTCCGTCCACTAAGGTCACGAAAAATCGTAGAAACTTTGCTTCGTACCCTTCGTGGAGAAAAAAGTTATTTCGCATCCAGTCTATTGCTGTGAAAGATTATATGCGGAGTAGATGATTTTGGCAATTGAGAAGCGGCTGAATTGCTTTGCAAAGGTTGTCCCGCCGACGCACGTGTGCATCTTACACAATTATCCACGAGGTAGATTCTGGCGAATTGTCCATAGACAAATCATTGTGTTGTTGGTTATAATTTCATAACCGAGTACAGAATCGTAACACAAGTGTATTTTTGCTGGCAAGCCAAAGACCGCCTGCCCCAGGCGGTCTTTTTTGTCGTCAGGAGGTCTTATGTGTCGAATGGCAGCCATCAAAGCCAAGCATCCCGTTCCCCCCGCGCTGACGTTGCGAATGATGTTGGCGATGCAAAAGGGACACGACAACTCGGGTTTCGCGATGGTGATGCAAGATTTGGGCGGCGTGTTTGCTGAATTCAGACAATACCCGCTTCTCTCGATGGCGTGTACTTCAATCGGCTTGGAGCGCGCCGAAAAAATTCTGGAAGAGGCGGGCTGGCAACTCGTGTTCGATTTCAAGCCCGATGTCGTTGAGGATGCGCGGCTCAATTTCCAACGAATGCCGCATTACATCTTCCGTAACTATCGCTATCCTCCACCCTTCGATACACACGCAGAGCAACCAACGCCCGAACAAAAGCAACTGTTACTCGACACTCACCTCCAACTGCGCAAGGCACTTGCGCGCGATGAACAGGGTTACGTCTATTCGTTCTGGCACAACGTGCTCACTCTGAAAGAAGTCGGTGATCCGCGCGACATTGGCACGTTCTTTCAGTTGTGGGACGACCAGCATCCCTTGCAGGCGCGCGTCATCAGCGCGCAGTGTCGCCAAAACACCAATTATCAAATCGTGCGCTATGCCGCGCATCCGTTCTTTCTGCAAGGTTATACCTTGATGGGTAATGGCGAAAACACTTTTTACCAGAAGAACAAGGAATTTCAGCAGCGCCTTCACCCTGCCTATCTCGGTTTTGAATCCGATACGCAATGTTTCCTCTACACCCTCCACTATGTTTGTGAAGTCCTCCGCTGGTCCCCCGCCTACTACAAGCACGTCATCACTCCTCTCCCATTTGAAGAAATGGATAAACGCCCCGATGGTGAAATTCTGCGCCGCATTCGCCAATCGCTAATGCACTTGGAAATCAACGGACCCAACACGGTGGTCTTTGTGTTGCCCGATCGTCGAATGGGCGTGATTGCCGATGCCAAAAAGTTGCGTCCCTACGTCATCGGTCGCGATGGCGATATGGTGGTGAGCGCGTCCGAAGTGTGTGGCGTGAATATGGTCATCCCACACCGCAATCACGAAGAGGACATTTATCCCAGCGAACGCGAAACCGTCATCATCAACAACGATTTGGAGGTGGAACGATGGAAGCAGTAACGCTAACCACGCGCGTCCCCGTTCGCAACAACGGCAGCGACACATTACCGATGCCCGCACGCGACAACACGCCCAAGCGCGCGGTGGTCATCAAACCGACTTTTGTGCGCGAGGCACATTCGATAGACCTGCCTTGGAAAATCGAATGGAACTCAATGACGTGTATCCGTTGCGGCTCGTGCGTCGCCACGTGCACCTTTGGCGCGATCCAAGCCGAATTGCAAAAGCAAGGACAGACGTTCAGTGCCGGACCTGTTCCCAAACCGGTGGACAATTCGCAAATCGTCTTGGCAATCAAACAGGTGAACGATCCCAAGCACTATTGTCGCGGGTGTATGATGTGCGAAAAAGTTTGTCCCACCAATTCGATTCGTCCGGTGGCAAATGAGCATCATCGTTTTCCACTCTTGGCGCGACAAGGCGGCTCACCGATCAAACGCGGCGGACGCGCGCATCACATTCCGATTCGCGTCCTCGATTACATCAAAGTTGGGCGCATCAGCCAGATGACGGATCCGTCGCTCGATGCGGCGCGCCACACGTTCGATTTGCTCACACCACTCGGTCGTGGTTTACCCGCCGATCAACTTCCATTTCAAGTGCAAGATGGCAAACTCGTTCCCAAAGGGTGGATGCCACCAATGCGTTGGATTTACCCGATTCTCATCGGCGATATGTCGGTCGGCGCGCTCTCGTGGCGAATGTGGGAAGCGCTCGCGCTCGCAGTCGCGTATCTCAACGAGGTGTGTGGCTTGCCTGTGCGAATGTGCACCGGCGAAGGCGGCGTACCGAATCGTCTGCTCAAGTCCGAGTACTTGAAGTATTTCATCATTCAAATCGCCAGCGGACACTTTGGCTGGAATCGCATCATCAAAGCGATGCCAGAAATGGTCACCGATCCAGCAGGCATTCTCATCAAAATCGGACAAGGCGCGAAACCGGGCGATGGCGGTTTTCTCCCCGCTGAAAAAGTTGTATCGCACATCCAAGCGATTCGTGGTGTGCCCAAAGCCGATTTGCTTTCACCACCGAATCATCAAGGGTTGTATAGCATCGAAGAATCGGTGCAAAAAATGTTTCTGAGTATGAACGCGGCGTTCAAATTCCGCGTGCCTGTCGCCATCAAAGTCGCTGCCAGTTCGACGAGCGTCGCAGTGTTCAACAACTTGATTCGCGATCCGTATCACATCGTTGGCGGTTTCTTCCTCGATGGCATTCAGGGTGGCACGGGCGCGGCGCACGAGGTCAGTTTGGATCACACAGGGCACCCGATTTTGAGTAAACTGCGCGATTGTTATCTCGCCGCCGTCGAACAAGGCAAGCAAGGACAAATTCCATTGTTCGCTGGTGGCGGCTTTGGTGACACCGGCGATTTGGCGGCGGACGCGTTCAAAGCGATTTGTTTGGGCGCGAACGGTGTGTTCGCCGCGAAGATTTGGTTGCAACTCGCGGGTTGCGTCGGCAATGAAAAAGGTCGTTGTAACGCGTGTAACACCGGGCATTGTCCAGTGGGCATTTGCACGCAAGACCCGCGCCTTGTCGCGCGACTCGATGTGGATGCCGTCGCGCAAAACATCGTGGACTATTTTCTCGCGCTTGATGCGGAACTCAAAAAACTGATGGCGCCGATTGGCAACTCGACGCTACCGATCGGTCGCAGCGACGCGCTGATTGCGATGGACAAGGGCATCGCGGAGCGATTGCAGATTGCGTATGCGTGTTGATGATTGCAGATTTTAGATTGCAGATTTCAGATTTTTAATCTGCAATCGGCAGTGCTACAAAAGTAATGCTGGTAAGGCACTCTGTCACGCTGAGCCTTCCTTCGTCAGGGTAAACTCCGCGAAGTGGTTTGAGAGATTCTTCGCTCCCTTCGGTCGCTCAGAATGACAACGCGCACCATTGGTTACTACCTTGCAATCTGCAATCTACAATCTGCAATCTGCAATCACTGAGGGGATATGAAACACCTAACCACATACTCCAACAACCAACGTCTCTCCACGCGCGAACTACTGCAACAAATCTACGCGGCGATGGAGGCGGGCGAAACCGAGTTTGTGATTGATGCGTCGGGACAGCACAACATCGGTGGACCACTTTGGGACAAGGCAGGACGCCCGTTGCGATTCACCGTGCGCAATCCCGGACAACGTGTCGGTTCGATGGGAATGCCGGGCACAGAAATCGTCGTCGAAGGTCCCGCGCCGGCAGATGTCGGCTGGTTGAACGCCGGCGCGACGATCATCGTGCGCGGCGATAGCGGCGATACGACGGGGCATTGCGCGGCTGACGGTGTGATTTACATCGGTGGACGCGCGGGTACGCGCACGGGTTCGCTGATGAAATTCGATCCTGCCTACACACCGCCGCAGTTGTGGATTCTCAAAAACACTGGCTCGTTTCCGTTCGAGTTTATGGGCGGTGGCATCGCGGTCGTATGCGGCTACGATTCGGAAGAATTCGATTCGGTCATCGGTGAGCGCGCGTGTATCGGAATGGTCGGCGGAACGATTTACGTGCGCGGTCCGATTAGTCAACTCCCCAGCAATGTCAAACTGATCGAAAGTTTGGAGCAAGAGGATTCGGAATTCTTGCGCGCGGGAATGCCCAAGTTTTTGAAAGCGATTGGACGACTCGATTTGCTCGACACGTTGCTCGTGCGTAGTGAATGGCGCAAGATCATCGCCAAGAGTTACGATGAACTCAAAGCCGCGCCCAAGCCAATGTCACTCGGCGCGTTCCGCGCGAATCGTTGGATTCAGGGTGGCTTGTTCGGCGATGTGGTGCAGGACAATGGCGAAGTGGTGCCGCTCGTTGCCACCGGCAACTATCGCGCGTATTCGCCGGTGTGGAACAATGCCGTGTTCGCCGCGCCGTGTGAGTACGCGTGTCCCAGCGACATTCCGACGCAAGATCGCATCAATCTGTTGCGCAAGGGCAAAATTCGCGAGGCACTCGAACTCGTGTTGAAATACAATCCGTTTCCCGGTTCCGTGTGTGGCGCGGCGTGTCCCAATCCGTGTATGACCGCGTGCACGCGTCAGGCGATTGATTTCGCGGTGCTGGCGGGTCCGCTCGGCAAGTATTCGATGGATTTGCCGGCGCCGGTCGCCGCGCCACACACGGGCAAACGATTCGCCGTCATCGGTTCGGGTGTGGGTGGACTATCCGCCGCGTGGCATCTTGCGCTCAAAGGACATATGGTCACGATTTTTGAAAAGAGTCACACACTCGGCGGTAAGATGATGCATGCAATTCCACACTTTCGCTTGCAAAAAGAAATCGTCAAGACCGAAATCAAGCGCATCCTTTCGCTCGGTGTGCAGGTGCAACTGGGAATGGAAGTGACGCGCGAAATTTTTGAAGAGATTCACGATGTGTACGATGGCATTGTGATTGCGATTGGTGCACACGTCCCGCGTCGTCTCACGTTCGAGGGAAGTGAGCGCACATACGCCGCGCTCGATTTTTTGACGAGCGTGAACGCGGGCAGACCGATTGTGGATGTCGCGGGCAAAGCGGTTGTGGTCATCGGCGCGGGTGACGTGGGGATGGATGTGTGTGTGACCGCGTGGCGAATGGGCGCGACGAGTGTAACCGCGGTAGACATTCAACAACCCCAAAGCAATTCGCGCGAACGCGCGGAGGCGATGGCGATGGGAACGCAAGTCTTGTATCCGCGTCACGTCGCGCGCTTTGCCGATGGCACGTTGTCGTTCCAAGAAGGCGATCGCGTTCCCGCCGATGTAGTTATCGTGGCGATTGGCGAAATGCCGGACACGCGTTGGCTGCCCGAAAATTACGCGCGCGTCAAAGGGAGTTGGGTCGCGGTGGACGAGTACGGGCGCACGCGCGATCCCAAAGTGTTCGCGATTGGCGATGCGGTCAAGCCAGGTTTGCTCACCGAGGCGATTGGGATGGGGCGCATCGCCGCGCTCGCGCTCAACGCGCAAGTGATGGGTGAAACGTTTGTCCTCGAACGCAAGAAACAGATTCCGCAAGATCGGTTGAAACTGATTTACTTTACGCCGCGCTTGGGGCAATGCCCCACCGATCCGTTGCAAGAGGGTGAACGGTGTATCTCTGTGGCACGTGTCGTGATTGCAATATCTGCGTGGCGATTTGTGGTCAGAACACCATCGCGCGCTACGAGCATCTGAACGGCACGTTTGAATTTCGCGTGGACGATGAGCGGTGCATCGGTTGTGGCTTTTGCGCGGCGGCGTGTCCCAGTGGTATCTGGACGATGGTACCGAATTTGTTGGAGCAGTTGGAGAAAGAGTAGATGTGTTGGATTTGACTTGCCCAATCGCCACACGTATAATCCCAGGTGTGAGTTAGGCGGGACGAAGGAAATATAATCAGACCCGAAAGGAGGGTTTGGTATGGGCGAGAAAAATAGAGTGATACAGCGAACCGAATATCCTCACATCGTCAAAGTCAATGGAGTGTTGGGAGGTGAGGCAGTCATCGAAGGCACACGCATTGCAGTCTGGCATATCGTTGGCTACTACTATAAAGTTGGAATGACCGTCGAGGACATTCTCGCCGAATGGGACTATCTGAATCCTGCCGCAGTCTTTAGCGCGCTGGCGTACTACCACGACCACAGGGAAGAGATTGACCGCGTGCGCGAAGAGAACAGTTACGAACATTGGCAGAAGGAACAACTAGCGCATGCCGCCGCCTAAACTACATCTCAACGAACACCTATCGTGGCATCTCGCGGAACAGTTGCGGAAACTGGGCTTTGATGTCACATCCACATTTGAACTGGGTATGGTGGAAGACGACGACGAAACGCAGTTGGCATTTGCCGCTTCACAACAGAGAGCCATCGTCTCAATCAACCACCAGCATTTCGCCCCGCTTCACAAACAGTAC
>JAOACU010000130.1 GCA_026417715.1 Anaerolineae bacterium
CCCTAGAATGGTGCGGCTGTCCACAGCGGCAAAATTCTCTTTCAGGGTGCGGTCGCTGATGGAGGACCACGAGCCGCCGCCGGGAGTCACCCTCACGCCAACACTCATCCCCGAGTTGGTGTACATCGTGATGCCACCCGACGCGCGGATGAGGAACTGATTGGCGGTAGTCGAAGTGAGATCCGCATCTGTTGAATCGGCGAAGATAAAGACGCCGTCGTGTGCGGCATCAGTGTTCTTGGCGCGGCGACCGACGACGAAACTGTAATCGCCGGCGGCAGTGTTGCTATCGCCCCCGCCGACGGTGGCGGAGCTGCCGCTGGCGATGTTGCCTATGCCCCCGCCGACGGTGGCGTAGGAGCGGTCGAACGTCGTCCCGGCATTGTCCCCCGCGCGATTGCTCCGTCCGCCACCCACCGTGCCGAATTCGTCGGTTACGCGGTTGGTGCTCCCACTTGCGCCGCCGCCCCCAATCGTCGCGCCCACCACATTGCTCGTCACGCTGTTGCCGTGATAGCCGCCAATCAGGTTCGGACTGGTCACGTTTTGCTCTGTGTACAGCCCAGGCAATGCGAGCGCGTATGGCGCGGGGGTGAGTGGCTGGCGAGGGGTGAGTGTGGTGTAACTCCCGCTTCCCGTCGGACAGCGCACGCCGATCTCCAGCCAGCGCGCTTCGCCGTTGAAGGCGTTCGTCCCAAAGTCCAACGGCAGCGTGAACAAACCGCTTGCCACACTCACACTTGTTGCAGTTTGCGTCGTACCGATTTGTGTGCCGCTAGTGGCGGCGTCCCACAGCGAGAACTGAAAATCGCACGCGCCGTTGACGGGGTTGCCGCCGCTTTTGAGTTGACCTTGATAGGTGAATGCGGTGCCGAGCGCGGCGCGCGGTGCGCGTGGTTGCGGTCCTTGCGCGGAGATTTGCGCGACCGCCACGCTGAGCAGCACCATCGCGCCCACGAAAGCGAGCCAAAGTGATTTATGATTCATTTATCCCCCCTTTGTTTTGGATTGTTCCGTTTGACTTGTCCTAGTGTTCAGACGGCGCGTCAAAATTTCGACCAACTGTTCCAAGGAATGAAAATGTTGTTCTTGGGCACTGTCCACGCGCACAAGCGAGCCGCGTAACAGAGGTGCGCTGTCTTTTGGATACAGCACGCGCAGTTTCAACACAAAGACAAGTGTTTGCTCATTCATCGGACGATGAAAAGATAACACATCACTCTCGCGCAACTCTCGTTGCGCTGGAGTGCCCGGAAAACTATTGTTGCAAAATTAGGGGTGGACGCGAGGCAAAAAATGGGGAGAAGGACCGACTATTGTAGCAATTTGGAGAAAATAGAGGTGACTGCCTACTGCGTATTGCGTATTACGTATTGCGTACGGCTTTACGTTTGCGCGTGCTGGTCTTTTCGCCGCGTTTTGCCAGCGTCGCCATATCGCGCAAAATGGTGTGACGGCTCACGCCGAGCGCGCGCGCCAAATCTTCGTCCGTTGGTGCGGCGTTCTGGGCGTGGGCTTCGGCGAGTAAACGCTGTAGGCGATGCCGCCGCCGCGCGGTCTTGCCACGAATCGCTTCATCTTCGGGTGCGTTTACAGTCCAGTGCACGGTCACCCGTTCGCTCGGTTGCAAAGAACGTCCTAACGGTGCGTCACACCGCGCAAGCGTTACCACAAGGCGCGTTTGCGTTGCGGCGATATTTTCCTCGTAGGCGGTGAGGATAGCGCGATTCAAGGGGACGCGTTCAAAGAACCGTTGACGCATGGCGTGGTCGCCGATTGCCAAACCTTGACGCTGCACTTCTTGATACGCCGCGCGCAGTGCCGCGTGCGCATCGGCAGGGCGATGCAAGCCATGCAACAGCCGATAGAGTGCCCAGTGCCAACCTTGCGGTAGTTCGCCGCGTAGCGCATCACCGCGCAAACTTGCCAGACCTTGTTCCGCTAGTGCCATCGCGCGGGCGCGTTCGTTCAACGCCAGATATGCCAAACCCAGGTAGGCTTCGCTCTTGCGTTGCAAAAAGAGATTGCCTTGTTCTTTCCAAATTTCACACGCTGCCGCCAGATGGTCGCGCGCGGTTTCCGCTTCGCCGGTCGTCAGGCACAACACGCCCAAATCATGCAACACATAGCCGCGTTCGGTAGCGGCTTGGATCTCACGCGCAATCGCTAATGCTTGCAGATACAACTCGCGCGCACGTTCCACGTTACCAGCGTCGAATTCCACGAGTCCCAACGTATTCCAGGTCAACCCCACGTTGCGGCGATCGCCGGTGGCTTGAAAATCTACTGCCACTTGGGGCAACAGTTCACGCGCGGTTTCATAGTCGCCGATAGCGTACGCACCTAACGACAACAAGTGCCGTGCCACCCCCACGCCCGGATAATGGTCGAGGGATTCACACAACGCAATGGTTTCGCGCGCCGTTGTCAGTAAACGATCCCACGCGCCCAAATCGTACAACGATCCTAGCACGTTGAGCATCGTCACGGCTTCGCTGTACATATCGCGCAGTTCACGATGAATAGCGAGGGCTTGATGGTGCAATTCCAGTGCCTTTTCTGGATCACCTTCTTGACGCGTGAGCGTGCCCATTCCACGGAGCGCGCGCGCTTCGCCCTGCCGATTCGCGGTCTGCCGCGCGAGTGCCAATGCCTGTCCGTAAAATACGCGCGCGTCGTTGAGTTCACCGCGCCGCATCGCCAGATCACCACGCCAGAACAACACTTCGAATTCTTGCCGCGCATCGCCCAGTGTGCGCGCCAGCGCCAGGGCTTCGTCATACATTGCGGCGGCTTGGACGACTTGACCACTCAGCGTTGTCACGCGTCCTGATAGTACCAACGCTTGCAGTAACAGTGCTTGGTGTTGCAACGCCCGCGCATCAGCGCGCGCTTGTGCTAACACCTCGGCTTGCTGGGCGCGATTGCCCAACGCGTCCAACGCGCGCGCCAACGCCAACTCGGCTTCGATACGCGCTTGACTGGGGGTTGGGGGCAATAAGGTCAATGAATGTTCCAGCGCCGTTTGCGCGTCGCGAAAGGCAAATTGCGCCAGGGCTTGCGCGCCCGCGCGCTGATACGCCTCGGCGGCTTCTGCGCGCCGTTCTGCTCGTTCCAGATGAAAAGCGCGGGCGCGCCAATTTTCGGGATCGAATGTCGCCAGCGCGTCCGCCGCGCGCGAATGGAGTTCACGTCGCTGCACCGGTTTGATCTGGTCGTACACAGCAGCGCGTATTACATCGTGCGCGAAGGCATACCCCGCGTCGGTCGGTTGAACCAAGTAGCGGTTCGTCAATTCTTCGCTCGCGGCTGCAAGAGCGACGGGCGATGCCTGCGCAACGACACTCCAGAGACGAAAAGCCACGTGCTCACCCAAGACGGCGGCTGCTTCTAGCGCAGCGCGCGCGGACGCGGACAATGTACTCGTGCGCGTCCGAATGGGGTCTAAGTTTGGTGCGTCGGCTTCGCGGCTCAGGTATTCGGTGATGTAGAACGGATTGCCGCCGGTAAGTGCGAACACGCGCGCGGCGTCCACGCGTTCGGCGGTGGGCAGTAACTGTGAGACCTCCTGTACGTTGAGTGGTTGCAGCGTGATGGTCTTGAGATAGCCCGCGCGCTCCCAACGTTGTAAAACCTCCCAACCCGCATTACGTTCGATCTCGGGACGACGATAGGCGAGGAGCAACAAGAGAGGAGAGGTACTCGCGTGGGGTGCGAGCGCGTCCAGCAAGTCCCACAGCGCCGCATCTGCCCAATGCAAATCGTCAAGCATCAAGACGAGTGGTGCGCGACGCGCGAGAGTTTGCATCAGATTGATGAAACTGTGCTGGAAACGTTGGCGGGCTTGTACAGGCGGCAGTTCGGGGAGCACTGCCAGCGCGCGCCAAGGTGCGTAGAGTGATCCGAGTGCGGCAAGTGTTTCCGATGGAATGAGGTTTTCCAACTTTGTCGCACCCGTGCGGTGCAAGAAGGATTGCAAGGCATCGGCGATGGGAGAAAACGGCGACGCGCTGGGATATTCGTTTGCCGCGCCATACGCGGTGGTCGCGCCGCGCCATTGCGCGCTCAATGCTAGTTCGCGCAGTAAACGACTTTTGCCGATGCCGGCTTCCCCTTCGATACTTAACAGTCCGCCGTGCCCTGCTAGAGTTTGCTCGATACGTTCCACGCCGCGTGCGCGCTCGAGTGTTCTGCCGACAAAGCGCGTGCGCTCGATGACGAATGGCGTTGTTGGCGCGGTCTCGGCTTCACGCTGTATTGCTTCCACGAGCGTCTGGGTCTCGGCAAGCGGTTCGACGCCGAGTTCGGTCTGGAAGAGTTGACGCACGTACTCGTAATGAGCGAGGGCTTGGGCACGGCGTTTGAGTCGTCCCAGCAAGCGCAAAAAGGTCTGCTGTGCCGATTCGCGCAGTGGGTCTGCGGAGATCAATTGTCGCGCGTACGAGAGCGCGCGCGGTAAATCGTTTTGGGCTTCATACTCTGCCGCTAACGATTCGAGGATGGAGAAATATTTTTCTTGTAGCGCGAGGCGTGGAAGCAAAATCCAATCGTCATAGATTTCGGGTAAGAGATCGCCCTTGTAGAGTGCCGCAGCGGTTTCTAACGCGGCAAGGTCCTGGCGTGCCGCGAGCCGTTCGAATTCCCACACATCCACCCACAAATCGGGACCGCTGTTCAGGGCAAGCGTCTCACCTTCGATGGCGAGCCAGCGCGCGCCGAGCGTACTGCGAAGGCGATAGAGCGCGTCGGAAAAATTACGCCGCACACGTTCAGGCGATGTGTCGGGTGATAGTATTTCGGCAAGTCTTTCGCGAGTGTGACGCGTGTGAGGATGCAGCACAAGATATGCCAACAAACTTGCGGCACGACCACTCCCCATATTCAAAACGCGTTTGCCTTCGGTCACGTGCAACGCGCCAAACAATTGAATATGTCGCGTGAGAGACATCACCCTAACTCACGTAAGGTTAATGTGGATGCTAGTCATCACATCCATTGTGCCAATTATAGGTGCGCGAGGATGTAATTGTCAATGGGGGATGTGGTCTTTACACGGCTGGTGCAAAGTCGGAGTTGGCGACTCGAAGTCGCCGCGACAACGACCCAAAGCCCGCCTTCGCGGGCTGGATTAGCCGCCGAAGGGTGGCTTCGGGTAGTTGTTGGTGTGAATTTATTCGCTTGTCAATAGACTCTGCACCAGCCCTGGTGGTCTTTACAGGGTTAGGACACGGTCGGTGTTGACGACTGAAGTCGCTGCGACAAAAAACAAGCCCACTTACGTGGGTTTGAATTAGCCGACGAAGGCTTCGCCGTGAGTGCTTAGCCGAACGGTCGGCGCGCCGATGCCGTGCCAAGCGCGAATTTCCCCGCACGCGCAAGGCGTGGTATAATGCGCCCTGATGGATCAATCACGCATTAGGAATCTCTGCATCATCGCGCACATTGATCACGGCAAGTCCACGCTCACCGATCGCTTGCTCGAAGCCACTGGCACGATTGACAAACGCGAAATGGTCGAGCAAGTGATGGATCAAATGGACTTGGAGCGCGAAAAAGGCATTACCATCAAAGCCAAAGCCGTGCGAATGTTTTATCGCGCGCGCGATGGCAACGACTATGAATTGAATCTGATTGATACACCGGGGCACGTGGATTTCACATACGAAGTATCGCGCGCGCTCGCGGCATGCGAAGGCGCGATCTTGGTCGTGGACGCGACGCAAGGCATCGAAGCGCAGACGCTGGCGAATCTCTACCTCGCGCTCGATCACAATCTCACCATCGTTCCCGTCGTCAACAAGATTGATTTGCCCTCCGCGCGTCCTGATCAAGTCGCGCACGAAATCGAAAAATTGTTGAACGTGCCGAACGCGCAAATCATTCGCGCGTCCGCGAAAACCGGCGCGGGGGTGGATGAAATCTTGGAAGCGATTGTCGCGCGCATTCCTCCGCCTAGCGCCGATGCATCGTTACCCCTGCGCGCGCTGATTTTCGATTCCAAGTACGATGCGTACAAAGGTGTGGTCGCGTACGTGCGCGTGGTGGATGGCGAGTTACATAAGGACGACAAACTGCGTTTGATGTCGTCGGGCTTGGAGGTGGAGGCACTCGAAGTTGGCGTGTTCCGTCCCAAGATGGTGGCTGGCGAATCGCTCAGCGCGGGTGAAGTCGGTTACGTTGCCACAGGGCTGAAGAGCGTGCGCGATATTCAAGTCGGCGATACGATTACGCGTGCCGAGCGTCCCGCGCGCGCACCTGTGCCCGGTTTTCGTCCAGCCAAGCCGATGGTGTTCGCCGGGTTTTATCCCGTCGAATCGAACGACTATCCGCTTTTGCGTGATGCGCTCGACAAGTTGCGCTTGAACGATGCCGCGCTCACGTACGAACCCGAAACGTCTGCCGCGCTCGGCTCTGGGTTTCGGTGTGGCTTTTTGGGTTTGTTGCATTTGGACATTGTGCAGGAACGCTTGGAGCGTGAGTACGGGTTGAATCTCATCGCGACCGCGCCGAGCGTCGAGTATCACGTCTTGAAGCGCGATGGGAGTGTCGTCGTCGTGGACAATCCTGCCGAGATGCCGGGCGGCGAAGAAATCGAAGAAATCGAAGAACCTTGGATGCACATCCAAATCTTTACACCCAAAGAGTACATCGGTCCGATTATGGATTTGGTGGTGCAACGGCGTGGCACGTTCGACAAGATGGAGTATCTCGACGAGCAACGCGTGATGCTCACGTATTTCATTCCACTTTCCGAACTCATCGTGGATTTCTACGATCAGTTAAAGTCGCGCACGCGCGGTTATGCGTCGCTCGATTACACCTTTGCCGATTATCGCGCGAGCGATTTGGTCAAGATGACGATTCTGGTCAACGATGAGCCGGTGGACGCGCTTTCGATGATCGTGCATCGTGATTACGCGTATCCGCGTGGCGCGGCATTGTGCAAAAAACTGAAAGAAGTGATTCCGCAACAACTCTTTCCCGTGCCGATTCAAGCCGCTATCGGCGGACGCATCATCGCGCGCGAGACGATTCGCGCGCTCCGCAAAGACGTGCTTGCCAAATGTTACGGTGGCGATGTGACGCGCAAACGCAAGTTGCTGGAAAAACAAAAAGAGGGTAAAAAGCGAATGAAGCGACTCGGCACGGTCGAGATTCCGCAAGAAGCGTTTATGGCAGTGTTGAAACTGAGTGAAGAAAAATAGTTTGATGAAGATATGTGGGAGGTGCTCGATGCAAGTGCGATACGTTCTCAGTGACTATGTGGAACAAGCGATGGCTCACGCGCTTTATGATAAATTGGAGGATGGTACATTCTTGGGGCGCATTCCGCTATGCCAAGGGGTTGTGGCATTTGGCACTACTTTGCGCGAGTGTGAAGAGGAGTTGCGATCTACGTTAGAAGATTGGATCCTCGTGGGACTCAAATTAAGACATCCACTCCCCGTCATTGGCGGCATTGACTTGAACCGAGAGCCAACCGATGAGTCACTGGTCACCCTGCAAGCGTAGAGAATTCATCCGGAGGTTACGCGCTCTCGGCTTCGATGGACCTTTCTCCGGTACGCGTCACCAGTTTATGGTCTATCAGCAACGTCGCCTGGCGATTCCTTCCAATGCGGAATATTCTGTGCCGCAACTGCGGGCAATGTTGCGCGAAGTGGCATCCATCATCGGTTACGAAATTACAGCAGACGAATGGAATCGGTTGTAACGTTCTAGCGAATGACATTATGGCAGTGTTGAAACTTGGAGATTAGAGATTGGAAATTGGAGATTGGAGATTGGAGATTAGAGATTGGAGATGCAATCAATCTCTAATCTCCAATCTCCAACCAGGAGAGACGTGACCTACAGAACTTTACGCGTTGAGAAAACGGATTCCATCACCACTGTATTTCTGAATCGTCCCAGTCAACGCAACGCGCTCAACAGTGAGATGATTGACGAACTGCGCGCGGTGATTGATGAATTGCGTGGTGATGAATCCACGCGCGCGCTCATCGTCACAGGTACGGGCAAAGTATTTTCA